>JAAYJB010000283.1 GCA_012523155.1 Synergistaceae bacterium
AACGAGGAGAAACGGCAGATCCTGCGGGTTTTCATTGACTCGGTGGGAGGGATCGTCGTAAAGGACTGCGAGACGGTTTCGAGGGCAATGAACCGTTTCCTTGACGAGCACGAGGATTATATCCGGGGTCATTACTACCTGGAAGTCAGTTCTCCCGGCATTGAGCGGCCACTTTTCTCCCTTGAAGACTACAGAAGGTTCTGCGGAAAAAAGGTAAAGATCAAGATCAGGCAGGAAATCGGCGGCCAGAAGCGTTTTTCAGGAATCCTGGAGCACGTGGGCGGGGACGGAGAGATCCTGCTCCGGACGGAAACGGGGAAGGGTCCGGAGGAGAGTGAAACGGTCAGGATCCCTTTTGAATGGATAACAAAGGGAAACCTTGCCTTTGAAGAGAATAATAAAGAGAATAATAAAAGGAGGAATTCATAAATGCAGCTTGGGCGTGATTTCGTCCGCGCATTGGCCCAGATCACAAAAGAAAGGGGGCTTTCCCCCGAGGTGATCGCTTCGAGCCTGGAAGCGGCTCTTATTTCTGCGTATAAAAAGTACCAGGGCGGAAACCAGGACGTTGAGGTCCACATAGATTCGGAAAACGGGGACATCTCCATTTGCGAGGTGAAGCATGTGGTTGCCGAGGTGACCGCTCCTGATACGGAAATCTCTATCGAAGAAGCCCACTCGAAGGGTTTTGTGGACGTGGCCGAAGGAGACTATATCCGTATTGAGCGCAATCCGGAAAATTTCGGCCGAATTGCCGCACAGACAGCTCGGCAGGTGATCATCCAGAGGCTCAAGGATGCCGAACGCCAGATCATTTTCGAGGAATTCTCCGACAGGGTTGGAGATCTTGTCACGGGAGTAGTGTTCAAATCGGAGAACGACCAGGTGCTGATCCGGCTGAATGACCGTACTGAAGCGATCCTGCCCCGGGAAGAGCGCATCGTGGGCGAGACCTACATCCCGGGAGACCGCCTCAAGTTCTACCTGCTCGATGTGAGACAGACGACACGGGGGCCGAGGATCGTGGTATCGAGGACCCACCCGGGACTTCTGAGGAAACTGCTTGAACTCGAGGTGCCCGAGATACAGGAGGGCGTCATCGAGATCAAGAATATCGTCAGGGAAGCGGGTGCGCGTGCAAAAGTGGCTGTCCAGACCCTCGACATGAACGTCGACCCTGTTGGGGCGTGCGTGGGAAACAACGGGGCGAGGATAAAGTCGATCAGCAAGGAACTCTGCGGCGAAAAGGTGGACGTGATCATCTGGAGCAGCGACCCCCTGCAGTACGTACGTAATTCTCTTTCACCGGCCAAGATCGTGAAGATAGAGCCCATTCTTGAACAGGAGAAGGCAGTAACAGTGTTCGCACGTCCTGACCAGCTTTCGCTGGCTATCGGAAAGGCCGGTCAGAATGTTCGCCTGGCGGCGAGACTCACTGGGTGGAAGATCGACATTAATGCTCTTGAGCCGGAGAGGATGCCGACACTCCACGATATATTCCAGGATATTATCGACGAAGGCGAAACGAAGTAGCGGAGGGTGCCATGAAGCGGCAGAGGCCAAGGACCTGCGTCGGATGCAGGGAAGAATCACCCAGGCGTGAGATGGTCAGGATCGCCCGGAAACCGGATGGAGATGTCGTTATCGACCCTTCAGGGAGAGTGCCGGGCAGGGGGGCCTATGTCTGTGCGAGGGAGGAATGCGTACGGGAAGCCCGGAAAAGGGATGCCCTTTCCAGGGCTCTCAAGGTGCGTGTGCCTTCAGAGGTGTATGACGCCCTTCTGGAGATGATAATAGAGCGGTCAGGAGAGGCGGAGGGGTAATGAAAAACGGAAAAGAAGGTATCCTCTCCGTCTTCGGCATTGCACGGCGGGCGAATATCCTGAAAATAGGCCAGGATATAGTAAAATCTTCATTGGCCAGGGGAGAAGAGCTTCTGGTGGTTTTTGCTTCGGAGCCGGACTCGTCCTTTTACAGATCCCTCAGGAACGGGAGGTTAGCAGAAAAAAGTCAGATAATCGTTCTTCCGGATATTTCCGGGGAGGCGCTTTCGGCTGCTGTAGGATCAGGAAATGTGAAGGTTGTTGCTTTACCGTTACGCAGCGGCTTTGCACGTTCTATCTCGCAACTGCTTGCGGAAGGGGGAAAAGAATATGAGTAAACTCAGGGTTTATGAACTGGCAAAACTGCTAGGAAAAAGCAATAAGGAACTGCTGGATATACTGATTGATCTTGGTGTGGATGTCAAAAGCCATATGAGTTCAATCGATAACGATACCGCCCAGATCGTCGAGGAAAGCCTTGGGGCTTCTTCCTCAGAGAAAGGGAAAGGGACAAAGGAAGAGGCGCATAGCGTGATAAAAACAAAAACATTTGATGTTTCAGAAGGATCTACTGTAAAAGCGGTTGCCCAGCTTATCGGCATTACTCCGGCCGAGGCAGTGAAATGCCTTATCGGAGCCGGCCTTATGGTTCCCGCTGACAGCCCCGTGGACGAAAAAAGCCTTAAAGTTCTCGAGGAAGCGTACAACGTTGTCCTGACCATGATATGCGAAGAGGAAGGGGCCGGGGATGATGACGGGACATGCACCGTCATCAAGAGGGCGCAGTTTCACGGTGATCACATGGAACCCCGTCCCCCGATCGTTACTGTGATGGGACACGTGGACCACGGAAAGACGACCCTGCTTGATTTCATCAGAAAGACGAACATTACGGCCCGTGAAGCCGGGGGGATCACCCAGCATATCGGCGCGTCTACGGTGAAACACCAGGGAAAGGAGATCGTCTTCCTCGACACCCCGGGACACGAGGCGTTTACCTCCATGAGGGCCAGGGGCG
Organism: Synergistaceae bacterium; assembly: GCA_012523155.1. GTDB lineage: Bacteria > Synergistota > Synergistia > Synergistales > Aminobacteriaceae > Aminivibrio. The sequence goes on from JAAYJB010000283.1 coordinate 2,842, forward strand.
CCCAGGCTACCGACATCGCCATCCTCGTGGTAGCTGCCGACGACGGTGTAATGCCCCAGACCCGGGAGGCCATCAACCACGCAAAAGCAGCCAGCGTGCCCATTATCGTTGCCATCAACAAGATAGACAAGCCTGCTGCGAAGCCTGAAAGGGTCAGGCAACAGCTTTCCGACGCGGGGCTGGTGCCCGAGGAATGGGGCGGAACCACCATAATGGTGGAGGTTTCTGCGAAATCCGGCCAGGGCATGGACCAGCTGCTTGAGATGATCCTGCTCGTGGCGGAGATCGAGGAACTGAAAGCCGACCCCACTGTGAAGCCGAGAGGTGTTGTCGTAGAGGCAAAGCTCGATAAGGGCAAGGGACCGGTCGCTACGGTCCTGGTTCAGGAAGGGACGCTTTGCAAGGGAGACATTCTTCTCTTTACCACCGCCTGCGGGAAAATACGGGCCATGCTCGATTCCGAGGGAAAGAACATAGATTGTGCCGGGCCGAGCACTCCCGTTGAAATATTGGGACTTGCGTCAGTTCCGCAGCCGGGTGAAGTCTTCACCGCGGTGGAAAACGAGCGGATAGCAAAAGATGCCATCAGCACCAGGGAGCAGGAGCAGAGAAATACCCAGCAGGGCAGCTCGAGAAGGCTCAGCCTGGAGGAACTGTATACCCAGCTCAAGGAGGGCGATGTGCCCCAGCTCAATCTTCTGCTTAAGTCTGACGTCCAGGGATCGAGCGAGGCTCTGGCGGCGTCCCTTGAGAAGATGGCAACGAACGAGGTGGGAATAAATATCATCCACAGGGGCGTCGGTAGGATCGCTGAATCTGACGTCATGCTGGCCTCGGCTTCCAATGCCGTTATTATAGGGTTTAACGTTCGCCCTGACGCAAACGCGAAGCGGATCGCAGAGTCAGAAGGCGTGCAGATCAGGCTTTACGACATAATCTACGATGCCATAGACGATGTGAAGGCTGCCCTGGAAGGAATGCTGAAGCCGACCATCAGGGAGAACACCATCGGCCAGGCGGAGATCCGCCAGGTGATCAAGGTCCCCAAGGCAGGGAAAATCGCAGGAAGCTATGTGCTTGAAGGCGTCATCAGGAGAAATTCGAAGGTCCGCCTTATACGCGGAGGTATCGTGCTCTGGGACGGTTCTCTTTCGAACCTCAGAAGGTTCAAGGATGACGCGAAGGAAGTGGCCGCAGGCTACGAATGTGGAATAAGCCTCAGCAACTACCAGGATTTCGAAGAAGGGGACATCCTTGAAGCCTACGAGATCGTGGAGGAGAAGCGCCATCTCTCGTAACGGAGAAAAACCTGCGGTGTATTCGGGATTGCTGTTCGTCAGTCTCCGTGTTCTTGGCAGCAGAAGCGTGAAGGACAGGAGACGGGTGACCAAGTCCCTTCTTGACCGGATCCGTGGACGGTGGAATGTGTCGGCCATGGATCTCGGGCCGGATGGAAGCTGGTCTGAAGTTTTCCTGGGTGTCGCAGCGGTCGCATCGGGCGTTCAGATGACGGACGAGAGACTGAACTCAGTTTTCTCTTTTCTGTGCGCCGAAGAAGAATCCGGCGAGTTCACAATCATCGATCACTGGCGAGAGGTAAATAGTTATGACGACATTTCGCATGCAACGAATAAATAAACAGATACAGAGGGAAATTTCTCTGCTTCTGGAGATGAAGGTAAAGAACGAGACGGCGAAGAGGGCTGTCATAACCGAGGTGGACTGTTCAAGAGACCTGGAGCAGGCGAAGGTGTTTTTTACCACCGTAGATCCGGAGGAACGGGAAGCTGTGAAGAAAGCCCTGTCCTCAGTTGCGGGGGTCCTGCGGAGCCTGCTTGGAAAGCAGATGAAACTCCGCCAGGTGCCGGCACTTGAGTTCCTTGTGGATACAAGTGAAGAATACGGCAGGGTGATGGACCGGCTCCTCGATTCCATTAAGATCGAAGGGAACGGGGAAGAGCTTCCCAAAGGAGAGGAAATATGAATGATAAGCCTCCCCTTTCTGAAGGAGAGCTGATCACCGGAATTATCCGTATCCTGTCGGAAGCGGACCGGTGGATCGTTGTGACTCACTGCAAACCGGACGGAGATACCCTGGGGTCGGGAAGCGCGTTCCTTGCGCTCGGTGAATCCATGGGGAAAAAAGTTGCGTGGGGAGGCCCGGATCCGTTCCCTGAAATCTATGGTTTCCTTTACGGGGCCGACCGTTATGTTCCGGATATTGCCCCGGATTTCCCGGCTCTGAAGAAAGGGGACGCGGTCATCGTTCTTGACACATCCACGAGAGAGCGCTCCGTTCATGGAATTGATTCCGTGTCTGAAACGGTACCCGTAGTGAATATCGATCACCACCATGACAACGAACGCTTCGGCTCGATCGCATGGGTGGATGCCTCCGCATCCTCTACGGGCGAGATGTGCTGGCTGCTGTTCAAAAAATGGGGGACAGCGTTTTCCCCAGAAGCGGCAGAAGCGCTTTATACTGCAATCGTGACTGACTCCGGTAATTTTACTTTTTCCTGTACAACTTCACGGACCCATGAAGCCGCCGGGGAGCTTCTTGACTGCGGCGTCTCTCCGGAGAAACTGGACTGCATGATACGGTGCAGCCGTTCCACGGAAGGTCTTCACCTTCGCGGCAGAGCCCTTGAGCGGATATTTCCTGTCGGCGGTACGGCAGCCTGCACGTGGCTTACACTGCAGGACTTCATTGATACGGGAAGCGACCCCTCGGAAACTGAGGGACTGGTGAACGAACTTCTCACACTGCGGTCGGTTTCGTTTGCAGCCCTGTTGGTGGAGGAGGAGGACAAGGTACGGGCGAGTTTCCGGTCAAGGGGAGGCATTTCGGCAGCGAAAGCCGCGCACAGGTTCGGTGGGGGAGGACATCCACAGGCAGCCGGATGCAGTCTGCCCCTTCCTCTTGAAGAAGCTCTGCAGTCCGTTGCGGACCTGCTGGAGGATACGGATGGCCTGCGGACTTCTCCTTCTGAATAAACCGGAAGGCGTCCGGAGTACTGTCTGTGTTGCCGCCCTCAGGCGTGCCCTCCCTGGAAGACAGAAGGTCGGACATGGTGGAACACTGGATTCCACAGCACAGGGATTGCTTATCCTTCTCGTGGGAGGAGCAACACGGGCGAGCGAACTGGTTATGGGGCTTCCGAAAATCTATGACGTGGAAATCCGCCTCGGAGAAGAGCGTTCCACCGATGATTATTCCGGGGAAGTCTCTTTTTCAGGTCCGGTCCCGCAGGATGCAGCGGAACTGGCCGAGGTATTTCTCCCTTCTTTTCTGGGCACCCGTCTTCAGGTCCCCCCTGCTGTTTCGGCAATACACGTGAACGGAGTACGGGCCCATGCTCTCAGCCGGTCAGGAAAGGAGCCTGTGATACAGCCTCGTCCTGTTCGCGTGACGGATATCCGCATTCTATCTGGACCGAAAGAAGGCAATGATACACTGAAGCTCAGGATCCGCTGTTCCAGGGGCACGTACGTAAGGAGTGTTGTCCGGGATCTGGGAAGAAGGCTCGGATGCGGTGCCCACGTATCTTCCCTTGTCCGGACGGCAACAGGCCTTTTCCGGCTTGGGGACGCCCTTGCTTTTGACGAACTGCAGCGCGGGTCCTTTTCACGGGAGGAGAGGATCCTTCCTCTCTCCTGCCTGGCGGCCCAGTATTATGGGTACAGTGCTGAAGAAGAAACATGCCGGATGCTGCTGGCGGGCAAAAGTGCCCCTCTTTCGGCCATGTCCTTTTTGAACCCGGGGATTTCCGACCCGGGAAAGAAGGCAGCAGTCCTCTGCAGGGATCTTTTTTCCTTCGGAAATATAACAGCCTCCGGCTTTTTCGAGCCGAAGGTGAACATCCCCATGGAGGCATAGCCATGATCGTTGTGCTGGGAGCTTTTGACGGATTCCATCTCGGCCATCGTCTTCTTCTCGACCGCGCGGCGGAACTTGCCTGCGAAAACGGCCGGAGCGATGACTGGGGAGTAGTCACGTTCAGCCCCCATCCGGGCAGCGTAGTAAAGAACCGGGAGATCCCGGTCCTGTTCACGGAAACCGAAAGGGACATCCTTGCCCGTTACCTGCGGATTCCCAGGACGATAAAAATCCCCTTTACACCGGAGCTTGCGTCGGCGTCACCGGACGAATTTCTTGTTCTCCTGGAGACCCTCGTGCATGTCTCGGGGATAGTTGTGGGGAAAGATTTTCGATTTGGAAGAGACCGTGGGGGGGATACAGGGTATCTCAGATCGGTTTCAGGCAGGAAACACTGGTTCTTCAGTGAAGTGGAGCCTCTTTTCATTGACGGGGAAAAAGTAGGAAGCAGTACGATCCGGAGCCATGTGGCCCACGGAGAGATGAGGACGTCCAGGAAACTGATGGGATATCCTTTTTTCTTCGAGGGAGAGGTGGTTCCCGGAGCAGGGCGCGGAAGGAAGCTGGGATTCCCGACTGCAAACATTCATTACCCGGCGGAAAAAGTGATGCCCCGGAGGGGTGTGTATGCCGCCTCGGTTCTTGTGGATTCAAAGTGGCTGCCGGGAGCACTGAATGTTGGTTTAAACCCGACCTTCGTCCCGGAGGAAGTCCGGGTCAGGGCGGAGACGCACATAATCGATTATAACGGTACCCTGTATAACAGGAGGATCCTCGTTTTCCTCGAGCAGTTTCTTCGCGACGAGGTAAAATTCGATTCTGCGGCAGCACTTGCTGAACAGATGAAAGTGGATGTTGAAAGGGCGCGGGATATCTTTGAAAGCCTGCGGATACATGGATGTGATGTCTATGAACGGCTTGCCTCGGCTCTGGAAAAACAGGAAATGTAAGAAGGGGCAGAGAAACATTCCTGATACAGGCAAGGGGGGGCATATATGCCCCCCCTTGCCTGTATCATAGCATTTCCGATATGCCCCGTACTTTCGGGAAAATCACGCAACCCTTCCCGCCTCTCTCCGGCCGTCCCTTAAATAGAGCAGAAAGCCCGCTGCGGCTCCTGTGCCCCATACCCATGAAACGGGGGAAAGGATCATAATACCCGCTGCTACCAGGAGCATTCTAACAAACGTGCTGAGCCTTGAACGGAGATATCCCATGAATCCGGAGGAGAGCGCCAGCAGGGCCAAAGCTGTCTTCAGGAAATGTGCAACCGTTTCCGCAGGCGAGTCGAAAATAAGAAGGCTCGGGGAATAGGCGAAGTAGAAGGGCAGGATGAAAATTGCAAAACTGAGCTTAAGAGCTGTAAAGGCAGTCTTAACCCAGTTCGCGTCGGCCATGCCTGCTGCAATGAAGACCGCCCCGCATACGGGAGGCGTGACCGCCGACAATATGGCCAGGTAAAAGACAAACATGTGGGCTGCCAGTGGAGGCAGTCCTGCTTCAATAAGGACTGGGCCTGCCACCACAACAGCTACGGTGTAGGCGGCAGTGGTGGGAACTTCCATTCCCAGCACCGTACTCGTTATGCCAGCAAGAACAAGGGCCAAAAACAGGCTGTTTTCGCTGAACGCCAGGAGGCTTGAACTGGCTTTTACACCAATGCCGGTAAAGGCTATTGTAGCGATGATAATTTGGGCACAGGCGCAGATGCTTGCAATGAAAGCTGCCTGGCGGGCCCCGTTTATCACGGCCTGCTTCAGTTTCCCGAGTGCGTTGTGAACATCAGGTTTCCAGTTCTCGTTCAAAAACATGAGCGGCAGTGTTGAGAGAAGAGCCCAAAAAGCTGCGTACTGAGGGGTACGTCCCCTGACCATGAGGTAAATCAGAACCGTGAAGGGTACCAGGAAAAAACCGCTGGCTTTGAGAGTCTCTTTCCAGCCGGGAAGGTCTTCGCGCGGAATGCCCCTGAACCCCTCCCTCATCGAATAAAAGTGTACCCCTGCCCATGCTGCGAAAAAATACAGGATCGCCGGCAGGGATGCTCCTGCAGCGATCCTGAGGTAGGGTATCTCGATGAGCTCAGCCATGACAAAGGCGCCGGCTCCCATGATCGGGGGCATGATTTGCCCCCCCGTACTGGCCACAGCTTCGACGGCTGCAGCGAATTCCGGCCTGTAGCCCAGCCTTTTCATCATCGGAATGGTGAAAACTCCCGTAGATGCCACGTTTGCGCTTGCGCTCCCTGATACGGAGCCGAAAAGCGCGCTTGAAATCACGGCTACCTTGGCAGGACCGCCCACGTACCGTCCTGCCAGGCGAAGGGATATCTTCATGAAACCCGCACCTCCGCCGCTGTGGACGATAAAGCTCCCCAGAAAAACAAAAATCGCAATAGTGTTGGCGCTTACACCAAGGAGCTGGCCCCATATTCCACCGGTCGTCAGGTAAAACATGCCGCCGAGTG
>JAAYJB010000284.1 GCA_012523155.1 Synergistaceae bacterium
CATGGCAACCCCTCCCTGCACTTCAGGTCATCTTCCTGCGTTTTTATTGTAGTATTAATTTTATATTTTAGCAATTTCAATTATTTTCATTAACTGCGATATTTTACGTAAAACTCCCCGCGAACCGTTGTTATGTATATCATTCCGCACCCCATGTCCATGATCCTTGACTCATCATCAATTAAGTAATAAAGTATCTATGCAATTACTTAATCAAAGGAGATGCCATGACCAGCCCCGAAAACCTGGCCGCTATGTTCAAAGTTTTGTCAGTGGGAACAAGGCTTCAGATACTTCATCTTCTGAAGGAACGTCCCATGTGTGTCAATGCGCTCGCCTGCAGTTTGAAGATGACCGCCGCAGCTATTTCACAACACCTGAGGATCCTGCGGGAAGCTGAACTTGTAACACCTGAACGGAGAGGCTATTTTGTCCATTACCGGTTGAACACCGGCAAGATCGATGAGGTGGCCCTGAAAGCACAGACTTTTCTCGGGAGAGGTGAAGAATGACAGACGCAGTAAACGTCAGCGGGCTGAAAAAACGCTTTGGTGAAGTGGAGGCTGTCGCAGGGATCTCCTTTTCAGTGCGCCAGGGTGAACTGTTCGGTTTTCTCGGCCCCAACGGTGCGGGAAAAACCACCACGATCAACATGCTCACCGGGCTTGCACGACCCGATTCCGGAACATTCAGTATAGGCGGAATAGACTGCCTTGAGAACCCCAGGGGAGCACAACACCTTATCGGAGTGGTTCCCGACGAAAGCAACCTGTATCCGGAGCTGAGCGGTTTCGACAACCTGAGCTTCTGCGGGGCGCTCTACGGAATGCGAAAAACGGAACGGGAAGCGCGGGCGCGAGAGTTGCTTGATTCCTTCGGCCTCGCCGGTGCGGGGAGCAGGAAGTTCAGCGGCTACTCTAAGGGAATGAAGAGGAAACTCACCATAGCGGCCGGGATCATGCACAGCCCGGGCATCCTTTTCCTCGACGAGCCGACCACCGGGATCGACGTGGCAAGCGCCCGCCAGGTCAGGGCGCTCATCCAGGATCTCCATGACAGGGGAACGACCATCTTCCTGACCACCCATTATATCGAGGAAGCTGAACGTCTCTGCGGACGTATCGCCTTCATCGTTTCCGGGCGCATCGTTCGGACCGACACGGTGGAAAACCTCCTGCAGCCGATCCTAAAAAAACACGTGGTCCACATCACCTGTGAAAGCCTTGCGGAAGGTATCCGGGAAGACCTTGCTTCCTCTTTTCAGGGGCTCGCATTCACTCTTCCGCAAAATTCAATGATCCGGGCGGAGGCGGATTCGCCTGTACCTGTCGGACCCGTAGTCCGTTTTCTTGAAGAGGCAGGAGCTGTGGTTCTCGAAGCCAGGAGGATTCGGCCGTCCCTGGAGGATGTGTTCGTTGAGGTCACAGGAATCGAGTCAAATGCCATGCAGTCGGAGAAAAGGAACGGTGGCGGCAGATGAATACGCTGACAGCATTCTGGAATATATTCGTGAAGGACATGCGCACCTATTACCTGAAACCGCCCAATATCAGCTGGGGACTCATTTTCCCCCTGGCATGGACGGGGATGTTTTTCCTCAAGTCAGGAAGCGGCCTTGAAAGCATTCCTTCTCTCCTCCCCGGCCTTGTCGCCATATCGATCCTTTTCGGGACAACCTCCATGCTCTCGGTTACAGTGACATTCGAGAAGAAAAACCGTTCCTTCGAACGGCTTCTCCTGGCGCCCATATCGCTGAAATCCCTCATGCTGGCCAAGACGGGAGGCGCCATTGTGTTCGGCGTCGTCAACGCCTTCATCCCGGTGATAATGGCTGCTTTTTTTGCCGATATTTCACAGCTTAGGCTGATCGTATTTCTGCCGGCAGTCTTCTTCATTGCAGTGGCGTCGACATTCCTGGGGCTTTTCATCGCCGTCTCCGTCAGCGAGGTATTCGAAGCCCAGACCTTCTCCAATTTCTTCCGTTTTCCCATGATCTTCCTGTGCGGACTCTTTTTCCCGATCAGCAGGCTTCCCATGCTCCTCAGGCCGGTATCCTACGCACTGCCGCTGACCTACGGCGCCGATATGCTTCACGGTTCCATAGGGGGCGGCAACGCCATGCCCCTCCTGTTGGATCTCGCGCTGCTGATTCTTTTCTGTGCCGCACTATTCGCCGCAAGCCTCTGGAACATCAAAAGAAAGTGGATCGCGTGATGGCAGCGGGGCGCCCTGACTGAATGAAAGGAAGCGAAAAAAATGAACGACCACAAATGCGTCTATGGCCCTGTCCCTTCGAGACGGCTCGGAGAATCTCTCGGAATAAGCCCCATCCCCAAGAAAACATGCAATTACTCCTGCATTTACTGTCAGCTTGGGCGAACAGACAGAATGACAAACACAAGATCGGAGTTTTTTCCGCTTCAGCAAATAGTGGACGAGTTCCGTTCAGCACTGAAGTGCGGAGTATATTTCGATGCCGTGACCCTCGTGGGCGAAGGGGAACCGACTCTTTACTCCCACATCGGGGAACTCATTACGGAGATGAAGAAGTACACAAAAAAACCTGCCGCAGTGATAACAAACGGAGCGCTCCTCTATGAAAAGAGTCTTCGGGAGGAACTCTCCCATGCGGATATCGTCCTCCCCTCGCTGGACGCTTACGACGAACGGTCTTTCCGGACGATCAACAGACCATGTAGCGGTCTGACCTTTGAAAAATGCTTCCAGGGACTTGCGGATTTCTCCCGTGAATATACCGGGGAACTGTGGATCGAGACAATGGTCATCGATGGAATAAACGACGACGACGAAAGCCTGAACAGGATGAAAAACCTCCTGAAAGAAGTCAGGTACAGCCGTCTCTATATCAACACCCCCGTACGGCCCCCTGCAGAGGAGAACGTCCCGCCCGTTTCACCGGAGAAAATGGAACGTGCCGTCAAAATCCTCGGCGGCATTTCCATAGACCAACTGGTCTCAGTCGGTTTCTACAGCAGCGAAAAGGATGACTACAATGCCGTACTCGGTATAATCCGCCGTCATCCCATGAACCAGTTCGAGATCGGCACATTTCTCAAAACACGGGGAAACAGCGAAGGCAAAAAAATTCTCTCCAGGCTCAACGAGGACCCTGCCGTCCAGGGAGTAGAATACAAGGGGTTCGTCACCTACAGGCTGAGGTAAAATACGGAATACCGCCCTTCTGAACCTACGGGCGGGAAGGAGGTTTGACCGTGAGCGTTTTTGACAAGGACGCTTCCACATACGACCAGTGGTATACAACTCCCCTGGGAAAATATGCCGACGAGGTCGAAACCATATGCGCCCTGGACCTCCTCAAACCATCCCCTGGAATGAGAATACTTGACGTCGGGTGCGGTACGGGGAATTTCAGTCTCAAGTTGGCGCGGCTTGGATGCAATATCACGGGCATCGACATCTCGGAAAAGATGCTCACCTTCGCAAGAGAAAAGGCACAAAAGGAACAGCTTCCCGCGGAATTTATGTCCATGGATGCATCTGACCTTGAATTCCCCGAAGAGGTTTTTGATGCCGTCGTCTCCATGGCCGCCCTGGAGTTTATGCAGGACCAGCAAAAAACCCTCGATGAAATGTTCCGGGTCCTCAAAAAAGGTGGGAAGCTCCTTGTGGGGACCATCAACAGGGAAAGCGACTGGGGGGAAATGTATCTCGGCCTTGCGGATAAGAAGGACACCGTCTTCCGCCACGCTCGGCTGAGAACGTTTAACGAACTGAAAATACTCAGGCCTTCCGAGTTTGAGGCGGTAAAAGAATGCCTGTTCGTTCCTCCGGATGCTGAAATCGGCGAACTGTGTGAGGACTGCGAAAAGAAAAGATACCGGAAAGGGAGAGGGGAATTCCTGTGTGTTCTCTGGAAAAAACGATGACCTGCGAACTGTCCTTTCTGCCCATCCAGGCTGAGGACTACAGCTCAGAGGTGAAAAAAGTCCTTTCAATGATCAAAAACAGCGGGCTGGAACATATCGTCGGTGACATGTCCACCACCGTCAGGGGCGATCCGCAAACCGTATGGAGCCTTGTCGAGGCAATCTACGACTCCATGTTCACCCAGTGCAGATTCGTTCTTGACATCAGGGTATCCAATGTCTGCGGG
>JAAYJB010000041.1 GCA_012523155.1 Synergistaceae bacterium
GTCATGGCATTCTTCACAGACATGAAACCATCCTCCTTCAAACAAAATATATGACTTCCTTTAATGAAAGAATATCACATTCCCGGGCATGGCGAAACGGGAGCGCAAATGGTATTCTATTGATACCGGAATAATTATTGTTCAGAATGGAATACTGAAACAACGGGAGGTGGTCCGCGAATGAGGGCGCCAAAAATCCTGGGTATCGCAATCGGTTTCGGCCTGCTCTTTGCGTGGATGGAATCTCTCTTCCTGCATTATGGCCTTTCGGCCCGCCTCGCCGCCAGAGGATACGCCGGCGAAAGCCCCGTGGTCCTTTTCCTGGCCGTTCACTGCCTTGCCTATCTTGTCATGGGGTTTCTCTCCATGAAGTCCTTTTTCGACCGGTACAGGGAAGCCGTGCCTTTTGCCGGCTGCATGTTCATGCTCTCCCTGCCGGCTCTCCTCTTTGTTTCAGCCTTTGCCCCCTCTCCTCCCGCCGCTGCTCTTGCCCTGGCAGGAATGCTTCTGGCAGCCGCAGGAGCCGCCATGCTTTTCGGCCGGTGGGGAGTGCTTCTCAGCACACTCATCCCTGACGACGTAGCGGTGGTGTACGGACTGTCACCCCTTGCGGCCACCTTCTTCATCCGCTTTTTCACCGCCTGGGACGTTTCCTTCCTGCTTTTTGCCGCACCCCTGCTGAGCCTTGCCCTGCTCTGGGGCGCCGGCGGAGTGGGCGCTGAAGAAACGGAGCAGCTCAGCCCCCTGCCGGATTTTCCCATCTGGAGACTGGCGGTGTTTCTCTTTTGCTTCTATGCCGCCAACGGCTTTCTCATCAGCCTCATCCCCATCCTCTTTCCGATGGAGTTTGCCCGGGCCGACCAGGTCACTGACTGGATTAGAGCTCTTTCTTCCCTGGGAGTGGCTTTCATTTTCCGGTTTTATCCAAGGGCCGACCTGAGGAATTTCTACCGGGGGGCCTTCCCGTTCATCGCCGCCGCCCTTTTTTTTCTCACCTTCTCACCCTACAGGACCCCTGCAAGGTTCTTTCTTGAGGGAGGGCTCTCCTTTCTCGACCTTTACGCCTGGCTGCTCCTGATCTATTTTGCCTCCCGCACGGGCCTCAGGCGGGGAGCGGTGATCAACTTCGGTATTTTTATCATCGTCTTTGCAGGCACCGTGGCCCATTACCACCTGCTCTTCCGGGGCGCCGCCCTTCTCCCCGGTCAGTCCGGTCTCGCCTCTTTCGCTCTCCTGGGGATATTCCTGCTGCTTCTCATGCTCTCCCTGTGGGACGGGAGGGAACTGCCCCTCCAGATGGGAAGCGCAGCCCGAAGGGAGAGGGAAGAGGAAGGATTTGCCGGAGGAGATGACGGCGGAGATATGGGAGATGCCGACCCTGAAGTGAAGGAAAAGGAAGAGGAGATGGGCCGGCGCATGAAGCTCATGGAATTCAACCTCACCCGACAGGAGACGGAAATCGCCCTCCTTCTTCTCAAGGGAGCCAAAGACCTGAATATCTGTTCCCTTCTCTACATTTCACAGAATACACTGAAATACCACCTCAGGAATATCTACAGGAAAACAGGCTCAAGCAACAGACGAGAGCTTAAAAACATCCTCGATTGAATGCAAACAGGGTGAGACTCCTCACCCCAATGGTTCACGGCAAAGGTGGGAAATCTCACCCTGAAAAAGGGGTGGGAAAACCCACCCCTTTTTTTCCCCAGGGGTGAGGACGGGCTTTTTCTTTTCAGCTAGGCTCTTTCCGGATAGAAGAACCAGAACCGGGAGGAGATGATGTGCCATGCCCCTTTTCACGCGGAAAAAAGCGGGTGCTCTTCTGTTTCTTTCACTTTTCATTGTAGTCACCCTGGCTGCTTTGGGCGCGGAATGCGCCGAGCAGGCGCCGAAGAACGACGTGACGCGGGCGGAATTTTTCCTGAAGAAATTCGAGGACCGGGTGAACCGTTTCCGGGGGCAGGCCTTCCGTCTGGGCTACGAGGATAACGAGGCCCTGAAAAGAATCAAGGAACTTAAGGAAAAATACCCCGA
>JAAYJB010000285.1 GCA_012523155.1 Synergistaceae bacterium
GCCAGGAAAGCTATCTTTCCCTTAAGTTCATCGATGTCCTTCAGGGGAGCTGAGACAGGTTCTCCAAGCACAAAACCTATCTCCGACTCTATCATGAGGGTGCCGAAACCGATTCTTTTCACTACCGGTGCCGCAGACGCGCCATCCATGTACCCGTCAGGGAAAAGGACCGCTGCAAAGGGCACGTCCGAACCGAAACGCTTCATCGTGGCCTCGGTAGTCAGCCCCGCCTTGAATCCTACAGGACGCTTTCCCGCCAGCAACTTTTCCGAGTAGAGTTTCTGGACGGCGTATGAATCCGCCTCCGTCATCCCGGGGTTTTCAACAGTAAGTACGGGGAAGGGACGTTTTTCCACGGCTGCCTGGTACACCTCTGCCGCCATTGACTCCACATCGGCAGCCGCTGCACACCCCGAGAGAAGAACGACCAGGAGCATCACTCCGGCAAAGCGTTTCATCCACTTCATTCCAAATTCCCCCTAAAAGAATAAGATTTACAAAGCTTCTTTATTTATTGTACAACTTTATTCCAGAATCATTGTTTTTTCTTTCCGGTCCGGAAACAAAAAAGCGCCCCCTCAAGGGAGCGCCCGGGTCATTGTCTGCGAATCCGCCCTATTCCACTGTGAGCGTGCTCTTCTTCTTTCCGACCCTGTTGCAGACCGCTTCAACTTCCACGACGGTCCCCACCGGAAGATCACCCACCTGGAACATTGCCGTGGAGGTCTTTCCATCGACCTGCCAGGCAGGCTCGAGCGTGTACATGACCTGACCGTTCACTGAAACGGTGAATAAATTGATATAATGTTTTTTCCCATCGGAAACAGAATGGGGCGCATCCACTTTCAGGATCCCCTCATCCCTGCTGTAGGAAAGGGATACCTCCGAGGGCGGGTGGGCGACTGCTGCCCCTGCCGTACACATGAGCGCCAGTACAAGAAGCAGAAGAACCATTTTTTTCATTCTACTCACTCTCCTTTTCTGCCTGAAAGGCAGCATTGATTGAAAATAATAATAGCATAGAATAACTACTGCACGTTCCACCAGGAAAAATATACCGATGCGACACAATATCATCAACGGGGTGATCAGATGAATATTTCGCTTCTGAAAAAGTGGTTCCGCGAACTGGAAACCGTTGGTGCCGACCATGGGGGCGGTGTCACGCGGCTGGCCTACTCCCCGGAAGAAGATGCCATGTTCCTCAAGATAGCGGGTTTTGCAGCTGAAATGGGTCTGAACGTAAGTGAGGACTGCATCGGCAATATGTACATTTCATTTCCCGGCAGAGAAGGCACTCCGTGCCACGGAATCGGATCCCACCTCGATTCAGTTCCCCAGGGGGGACTCTACGACGGCCCGGCCGGTGTCCTCGCAGGACTCCTTGTCATGGAGGAGATCCGGTCGTCCGGCCTTGATCTTCCCGTTATGACCGCTGTCTTCAGGGCCGAGGAATCCAGCCTTTACGGACTCGCCACTGCCGGAAGCGGAGTCGCGGCGGGAAGCGTGGATATCGCCCAGCTGAAAAACGCCCTGTCTATCTCGGGAGACAGCCTCTACGATGCCATGTCCAGTAAAGGATATTCCCCCGGCGTCTGCGGTCTGGAAAAAATGCTCGACTTCACGGAACTTCACATTGAGCAGGGGCGGGTACTCTGGGAATCTGGGCTGCACATCGGCATAGTGACAGCCATAGCTGCCCCCACGCGGCTGAAAGTGACCATCCACGGACGGCAGGACCATTCCGGGGCAACTCCCATGGACCTGAGAAAAGACGGTCTCTGCGCTGCAGCGGATATCATCCTTGCCGTAGAGTCCGCCGGGAATGCTGAAAAACACCATGCCACGGTAGCTACCGTCGGCGTCGCAAATGTGCGGCCGAACGCACTGAACGTTGTTCCGGGACTGGTGGAGCTGCGGATCGATATTCGCGGCATTCTTAAGGACAGCATTTCGAGGACGGTGAAAGCCGTGAAGGATTCCGTCCGGGCAGCGTCAGACACCAGGGGGATCCTCTGCGACGTGGAGACCATCTCTTCCATGGATCCGGTTTCCCTTGATCCGTCCGTTATCCGGTCGCTCTCCAGGGCTGCTGAAGAGCTTTCCGTTCCCTTTCGGCAAATGGCGAGCGGTGCCGGTCACGACACAATGAAGATCGCACCTCTCGTTCCCGCTGGCATGGTTTTCATTCCCTGTAAAGAAGGTATCAGTCATAACCAACAGGAAGAGGCAGACCTGGAGGATATTGCACTCGGAGCCCGGGTTATCCTTGATGGAATAAGGCTGCGGCGTTCAAATAACACTTCGGATGACTGCAGCAAATAATTACCATATGATATAGTTCTGAATTTAGGGAATAGCAAATTGCACGATTTTTTCGATTTTGGGTTGTTTTGATACGTCAATTATGGTAATTTAA
>JAAYJB010000286.1 GCA_012523155.1 Synergistaceae bacterium
ACGGTTCACTGAATTTCATGAGAGGGGGAATCGCAAGCTATGCAGGAAGTAATGAGAATCAACGGCGTGATCAACGGAATCGTTTGGGGTCCCTGGATGTTGACTCTGCTTGTAGGGACAGGTGTGTATCTCACTTTGATACTTGGACTGCCGCAACTTCGCTATTTTTTCCTTATGTTCAAGGAGGTTTTCGGTAACCTCGGAAAGAAAAAGGAAGGAGAAGGAACAATTTCATCCTTCGCCGCTCTCTCCACTGCCCTTGCCTCAACGATAGGGACAGGCAACATCGCCGGAGTCGCAACCGCCCTTCACCTCGGCGGTCCGGGCGCGCTCTTCTGGATGCTCATCTCCGCTGTCTTCGGCATGACCACAAAGATGGCGGAAGTTACCCTGGCAGTCAAGTTCCGTGAAAAGGACGCACAGGGCAACTGGCGCGGCGGTACCATGTACATACTGGAAAAGGGAGCAGGACAGAAGTGGCTTGCATGGCTCTTCGCCTTCTTCGGGTTCTTTGCCTCTTTCGGAATCGGATGCGCGATCCAGGCCAACTCCACAGCTGAAGGCTTCAACCTCGGATTCGGGATCCCCAACCTGTACACGGGAATCGTGGTCGCAGTGCTCACAGCCCTCGTGATCATCGGCGGACTGAAGCGGATCTCCGATGTCACCACCTACCTTGTGCCTTTCATGGCCATTTTCTATATCATCGGCGGGATCATCGTCGTCGCCACCCATTCCGAGGCCATAGGCCCTGCTTTCAGCAGCGCGGTGAAATATGCAGTCAGTGATCCCATGGCAATGCCTGGCGCTATTGCGGGCTGGGCGGTGAAAGTCGCCATTACAAAGGGGATCGCCCGGGGCGTCTTCTCCAACGAAGCCGGTCTTGGCTCGGCACCCATGGTCCATGCCACTGCAGTCGTCGATCATCCTGTTCGCCAGGGTATGTACGGTCTCTTTGAAGTGTTCACCGACACCATCGTGATCTGCACCCTCACGGCCCTTGCGATCATGACGAGCGGCGTCCTCACAGGGCAGCCCGATCTCACGGGAGCCCAGCTTTCCCTTTCCGCCTTTGAGACAGCACTCGGCGGTACAGGCACCATGATCCTCTCAGTGGGGCTCGGACTCTTCGCCTTCTCCACAATACTGGGCTGGTACTGGTACAGCGAGACCTGCGGGACCTATATTTTCGGAACATGGATCATTCCAGTCCTGAAGGTAGTCTGGGTCGCAGTTATCGTTCTTGGCGCGGCCGGCGGCGTGTTCCTCGGCGACAAGGCTAATTTCCTGAGCAACCTCTGGGATATGTCCGACACGCTGAACGGTCTTATGGCCGCCCCCAACCTTGTGGCGCTTCTCCTGCTGTCCGGCGAACTGAGGAAGCTCGTGAAGGACTTCGACGAAAAGAGAAAGAACGGGACACTCAAGATATAACATTTCTCTTGCACTTTTTGCTGCGGAAGAAAAGGGGGCGGTCTTCCGCCTCCTTTTTTCTTTCAGAAAAGGAAGGAGATCCTCATGCACCGAGCAACACGTATGGAAGTGAACATAGCGAACCTGAAAGCGAATTTTCAGGCCATCCGCAGCCATGTAGGCCAGGGACCCGAAATTTTCGCAGTTGTCAAGGCGGACGCGTACGGACACGGAGCGCTGAAAGTCTGCCGTGCATTCGCAGAGGCGGGATGCCGCCGATATGCAGTCGCTATCCCCGACGAGGCCCTGGAGCTTCGGGAGGGAGGAGTGACAGATCCCATCCTGGTCCTCGGCCCTACGCCCGAGCGTTCGGTGCCCCTATATGTGAGGACCGGCATAACAGCAACCATAACTGATCTTTCATTTGCAAAAGTCCTGAGCGCCGAGGCCGTGCGCCAGGGAAAAAAAGCTGCTGTGCATGTTAAGGTGGACACTGGAATGGGGCGGATCGGGTTTCTGCCGAAGGAGATCCCCGGGGTCCTTGATGAACTGCTCTCCCTTCCCGGTCTTTTTATCGAAGGAATGTTCACACACTTCGCCACAGCGGACGAAACGCGCCTTGCCTATACTGACAGGCAGTTCAGTGGACTGATGGAGGCCCTTCAGGCCGCCGAGGCCATGGGGATCCGGATCCCCCTCCGTCATGCCTGCAACAGCGCCGGCACGCTTGCCTGTCCCGAAAAATATCTTGACGGCGTCCGTCCGGGAATTATCCTTTACGGAATGTATCCTTCCGGAGAATGTGTCAGGTCCATTCCACTCCTCCCCACCTTCGAGGTAAAGACGGAGGTCGCGCTGGTGCGGGAACTACCTGGCGGGAGCGGGATCGGATACGGACTCAGGTATATGACAAGGGACACTGAAAAGATGGCGGTGCTGCCCGTAGGGTACGCGGACGGCTATTCACGGGCTCTCTCCATGAAGGTGGACGTGCTCATCGGCGGGAAGAGAGTTCCCCATGCGGGAAACATCTGCATGGACCAGTGCATGGTGAATGTCACCGGAATGGATGTAAAAAAGGGAGACGAGGTCGTCCTCGTGGGACGCCAGGGAAATGAAACCCTCACTCCCGAGGAGATCGCTGCAGTAAGGGGAACAATAAACTACGAAGTCCCCATCATGTTCCTGAAGCGGGTCCCGAGGGTATACCTGGAATAAAGAAAGGGCGGCTCCCGGGGGCCGCCCTTTTTCCTGACTTTTTCCCTCTTCTTGGGTATAATCTGTCCTGTCACAATTCAAGGAGGCGATATCGCTATGAGCCTGAATCTCCCCGTACTGAAGAATTTTCCCGTGGAGTCCCTTGACGGACCTGCGGTCCATGCCCTTGAAGAGGCGGCCGGGAGGTGCCGCGGAAACGCCGTTACCATGGTGACCCTCGCCGACAGCGGACATCCTGCCGGATCCCTTTCCAGCATGGAGATGTATCTCGCCGTGTATACGGCAGCGAACCTTACTCCGGAGAACTGTTCCGAAATCGACCGGGACTACGTGGTCATAAGCCATGGCCATACCTCTCCCGGAGCCTACGCAGTTCTTGCCGAACTCGGATTCTTTGATCCCATGGACGCAATAGCCCATTTCCGGCAGTGCGGCTCTCCGTTCCAGGGGCATGTTGAACGGGACGTCCCCGGGATCGACTGGGGCAGCGGAAACCTCGGGCAGGGCCTTTCCGCCGCTGTAGGATTTGCCCTCGCACAGAAGTCCAGGAAGAACGGCGGGCGGACCTACGTGCTCATGGGGGACGGAGGGCAGACCAAGGGACAGATCGCCGAGGCCAGGAGAATGGCCGCAAAGGAGAAATTGGCGAATATCACCGTCCTTGTGGACTGGAACAGGATCCAGATCTCCGGGACCGTTGATTCTGTCATGCCGGCGGATCTTCCCGCCCTCTGGAAAGCGGACGGCTGGGAAGTCCTCCAGTGCAACGGCCATTCTATCTCCGAGTTGTACACGGCTCTTAAAAAGAGCGCTGAAAACAATGTCCCGACGGTTATTCTCTGCACGACCGTCATGGGCAAAGGGGTCTCATTTATGGAGAATTCTTCCGAGTACCATGGGAAAGCCCCTCGGGAGGATCTGTACGTGCTGGCCATGAAGGAACTCGGACAGGATCCTTCTCTCCTTGGAGAGGCCCGGAAGAGAAGGGACTCCGAACCAATTCCGGCAGGACGGCACGTCGCCCCGTCCTCGGGAAACCTTGTCCCGGGAGACCCCGTCACGTACGGGCTCGACAAGAAGACCGACAACAGATCCGCATTTGGTGCGGCACTCGCTGACGTGGGAAAGAAAAACTACGGAAGGGAAGGCGGAACGCCTCTCCTCGTTTTTGACTGCGACCTCGCCGGTTCCGTAAAGACGGGGGATTTTGCGAAGAACTGCCCTGACTGGTTCATCCAGGCAGGAATCCAGGAGCATTCCACTGCTACTGCGGCAGGAGCGGCCTCCACGGCTGGGGTCGTCTCACTGTGGGCTGATTTCGGAGTTTTCGGCCTCTCGGAGACCTACAACCAGCAGCGGCTCAACGACATAAACTCTGCGAGCATCAAGACAGTGCTCACTCACGTGGGGCTGGACGTGGGAGAGGACGGAAAAACGCACCAGGCCATCGATTATGTGGGGCTTCTCAGGAACTGTTTCGGATGGAGGCTGGTGGTGCCTGCCGATCCCAACCAGACGGACAGGGCTGTCCGGTGGGCACTGGGGGAACCGGGCTGTATCTGCCTCGCCATGGGGAGAAGCAAGCTCGGTGTTGTTATGAACGAGGAAGGAGAGCCGCTTTTTGCCGGTTCTTACACGTTCCGCTACGGGAGAGCCGACCTCCTTCGCGAAGGAAAGGACGGGACAGTCTTCGCACTCGGGGCCATGGCTGAAAGGGCCCTGAAGGCCAGGCAGATCCTTCTCGATGAAAAGGGAGTCGAGATAGCTGTCTACTCGGTCTCAAGCCCCCTTTCCCCGGATGACGATGCCCTCAGGGCCGCCGCCCGAACGGGAAGGATACTCACCTGCGAAGATCACTCAGTGAACAGCGGAATGGGGTCCATACTCGCGGCCCGCATGACGGAACTCGGCCTCTCGTGTGCCTTCAGGTCAGTGGGAGTTCACCGGTACGGCGAATCCGGAGCCTCACCTGACGTGATCGCCGCCATGGGACTCGACGAACGGTCTCTGGCGAAGGCATTCGGGGAACTGCTGGAGAAGTAGGAGGGGCCGTTGTACCGGAAAAAGCTCCTTCTTCACTGCTGCTGTGCGCCGGACAGCACCGTCCCCCTTGAGGATCTCCCCGTCGAGGGATATAACGTGACGCTTTACTGGTACGGGGCAAACATTCATCCGGCGGAAGAAGAAACCAGGCGCCGCAGGGATCTTCTCTCCCTGGCCAGTCGCAGTAACAGCCGGGTGATCGTCGAGGATACCTTTTCCCCTCCATGGATGGAAGCGTCACTTCCCTTCGCTGAAGAACCGGAGGGGGGCAGGCGGTGTGCCATCTGCTTCCGACTTCAGCTCGAAGGAGCGGCCAGGGCGGCGGTGAGGCTTGGTATCGGAACCATATGCACCACGCTGACCATCAGTCCCCACAAGGACGAGAAACTCATAAATTCCATCGGGGCTGCCGCAGCGGAAAACCATGGTCTCGCGTGGCTTCCGAGAGTTTTCAGGAAAAAAAACGGTTTTATCCGCTCCGTCGCGCTGTCGAAGGAGTTCGGCCTGTACAGGCAGTCCTACTGCGGCTGTATTTTCAGCATTCGAAGAGGTGAAGATCATGAACCAGTATCCGGAGGGGAAACTTCCCCCGGGCCAGCTTGAAGGCAGTATCTTCAGATATTGCGGAGCCCTGCGGCCTGAGGTGCTCATAGGTCCCGGAATAGGGGAGGACGCAGCCCTTATCCGGTGGCCGGATGGCCAGTACGTGGCTGTGGCATCGGACCCTATCGTAGGCGCCTCGGAGGGCGCGGGAAAATTTCTTGTCCACATCAACGCGAATGATATCGCCTGCAAGGGAGGCGACCCCTCCTTTTTCATCGTGACGCTTCTTGTCCCGTCAAAGGACGGCGTCCCGATGGTAGAATCCCTCATGAAGGAGATCCACGAAGCCTGCCTTTCGATCGGGGCTGCCGTTGTAGGCGGACACACGGAACTCACCGCCAGGTACGACCGGCCCGTCCTGGTCGGGACCATGATGGGGCCCACAAGGTATGTCCACCGCGCCACGGATATCCGTCCGGGGGACAGGCTGATCCTCACGAAACATGTGGGGCTCGAGGGAATGGCCATCCTTGCCTCCGATCGTCCGGACCTCCTGGGTGAGGCCCTGGGAAAGGATGGCGTGGATGAGGCCAGGCAGTGGCTTAACTCCATTTCCGTCCTGCAGGAGGCAAAAACACTCAGGGATATCGCCCGTTTTCTTCACGACCCCACGGAAGGGGGAGTGGGGGGAGGAATATCTGAAATCATGCGCCTCAGCGGCCTCGGTGTGGAACTGGAGTACGGGAAGATCCCCCTGTCGCCTCTCACGGTGCGGGCCCAAAAGCACCTTGGTTTCGATCCGCTCCATCTCATTTCCTCGGGGGTGCTGCTGGCGGTGGTTGCTCCCGAGCATGAGGAAGAAGCGCTCTCCAGGCTTGCCCGAAAAGGGATCCGTGCGGCTTCA
This sequence comes from Synergistaceae bacterium, assembly GCA_012523155.1. GTDB lineage: Bacteria > Synergistota > Synergistia > Synergistales > Aminobacteriaceae > Aminivibrio. Next base: position 6,122 of record JAAYJB010000286.1, read on the forward strand.
GTCGGCCGGATGACTGACGGAAAAGGAAACTGCCCCGAAGACGTAAAGGAAGAGCTCTGGGGACTTCTTGCCCGCTCCGGAGGAGGAAGCCGGAATGACATTTGAACAGGTGAAGGAACGACTTTCCCGCCTCCGTCAGAAAATGTCAGTCGAGGGAGCGGATGTCTTTGTCCTGGTAGTGACCGAGAGATACAACAGTGAATCCATGGCCTACCTCAGCGGATTCCGCGGCAGCAGCGGGGCTGTCCTGGTCTCGCCTGAAAAGGAGTTCCTGGTCACTGACGGCCGCTACGCACTCCAGGCTGCGGATCAGTCGCCCTTCGAAATTATCCTGCAGGGCTCTGAGACGCTGCAGCAGAAAACAGCCGGGATCCTTGGAAAGGGAGGATGGAAGTGTGCCGCCTTCGAAGGAGACAGGCTCTCCGTTTCCATATTCCGTACTCTCGAGAAGGCTGTCCCTTCCTGGAAAGACTGCTCCCACTTTCTTCCCTCCCTCCGGAGACGCAAGGATGGAGCAGAAGCGGAGATCATCAGGCGGGCGGGAACGATCGCCTGGGAGTCCTATCTCGAGGTCCTCGGCACGGTGCGGGAAGGTATGACGGAGAAAGAATTCAGTGCGCTTCTCGAATACACTCTCAGAAAAAGGGGAGCGGAGGGGGGATGGAAGGGAAGCGGGTTCATCGTCGCATCTGGAGAGCGCAGCGCCCTTCCCCACGGTATGCCCACAGACAGGGCGTTTCGCAGGGGCGACATGGTCACTGTGGACTTCGGCGCCACAGTGGAGGGATATATGTCCGACCTCACCCGGAACTTTTCCCTCGGACCCCTCTCTCCGAAGGGAGAGGAGATCCAGTCTGCCGTACTTGAAGCGCATCGTGCGGCGGTTGAGTCCATCCGTCCGGGCGTTGCGGGAAAAGCGGTGGATGCCGCAGCGCGGACGGTGATAGAGGAAAGAGGATGGGGGAAGCATTTCTCCCACGGACTCGGTCACGGGCTTGGCCTTGAGGTCCACGAGGCGCCCCGTCTCTCTCCATCGTCAAAAGATATCCTGCGGGAGGGTGACGTGGTCACTGTTGAGCCGGGCATCTATATAGAGGGATGGGGAGGAATGCGGATCGAGGACGACTACCTTGTAACGGTCGAAGGCGCGGTATGTCTCTCCGGCGGCGAGGGCAGGTCAGCAGCGGTTATCTGAGATTTTTTCTTTTTTTGTCTTTTCCTGTTGCGTTTTTTTATGAAACATAGATATAATGATTCCATGGAAGCAAAATGACCACCATACCAGGAGGGGAAAATCTCATGAAGAAGTACGTGTGCACCGTCTGCGGATACGTCTACGACCCTGCCCAGGGTGACCCTGATTCCGGAATTGCCCCGGGAACCTCTTTCGAAGATATTCCCGACGATTGGGTCTGCCCTGTTTGCGCAGTGGGCAAGGATATGTTTGAGGTCGAGGAATAGTTTTTTTCAGGTTTGATCCGTGAAAGAACGAAAGGGAGGCCCAGCCGGCCTCCCTTTCCTGTCACTGGTTTTCGAGTATTGCCGAGGCGGCTCTTTCCAGTTCTTCCCTTGAAAGAGAGGACGACTCCAGTGTCAGCGTCGCGTCGCCGCCGGCAGCTACCGCGAGGGACGATCCAAGAGATGGTATCGTCTCGAAAACCGCAGTTTTGCCGTTGAGTAAAAAGACCTCGTACGTCGAACCGAAACCGAGAGGCCTGTCATCACTCAGTGTACCCGCGGGAGCTGTCATAAGGGGGCCTGCCCCGGGGCCTGCCATGATCGTTGCCTTCATTCGGCGGCCGCCTTCTCCCGCATAGTTCCGCACCAGCCATAGACCATATGTCCCTGAAGGGGCCTCGAGAGGTGTCCGGTCCGCTTCCACGGCCTTGAACCCCGGAATGTCAGGCAGTATCCATGCATCCGCCGCTGCCGGAAAGGCCAGTAATAAGAGAAGAACAGAAACCGCTGTACCCGATCGACGGAAAAATTTCACAGGGCAACCCTCCTCGTACTCGACTTTCCATTATTTTACTACACTGTGCATCCCCGCGGGCCGCTCCTGCAGATTTTTCAATATCACCATTCAGGGGTATAATAACGAGTCGGCTGAGACCATAATATTTACCCTCCGGGAGGAGTTCTTCCGTGTATCGATTCGCATTGAAAGTATATGGCTGTCAGATGAACGTCTATGACGGCGACAAAATGAAAACAGCCCTGGTCTCCAGGGGATGGTCTGAGGTCCCCGAGGAGGAGGCCGACGTGGTCATACTCAACGGGTGCAGTATCAGGGACAAGGCCGAACAGAAGGTCTGGAGCGACCTCGGCCGGTATGCCCCGAGGTGGGGCCGGGAGCGAAAACCCTTCGTCGCGGTGACGGGATGTATTGCCCAGAACGTGGGCAGAAAGATGGCCTCACGGTTTCCATGGGTCCGTTTCGTTTCCGGGCCGAGACACATAGGTGCAGTGCCGGATGGTCTTGAAAGGCTCATGTCCTCTTCCGGCGAAACATTTTTTTTCCTTGACGATGACACGAAGGCTTTTCTGGACCTTAAAATCGCTCCGATGGAAAGGCTCAACAAGTGGAAAGCCTTTGTCACCATCGCCCACGGCTGCGATAATTTCTGCTCCTACTGTATCGTTCCCTATGTCCGGGGCCGGTTCGTCTCCCGCCCGCCCATGGAGATCCTTGAGGAGATGAAAAAGCTTGCAGAGGAGGGAGTCATGGAGATCACCCTCCTGGGGCAGAACGTTGACAGCTACGGAACAGACTTTCCTGACGGCTATTCCTTCTCCGGCCTGCTCCGGGACGCCGCCCGCGAGACGGGTGTTCGCCTGATCCGGTTCGTCACGTCACACCCCAAGGACTTTACCCCTGATGTTGTGGAGACCATGGCGGCCTACCCGGATGTCATCTGCCCGTCCATCAACCTTCCGATCCAGTCGGGAAGCGACCGTATGCTGGCCCTTATGAACCGCAAATACACCCTCGGGCAGTACAGGTCCATAGTCAGGGGTATCAGGGAACGCCTGCCCGGGGTGGGGCTCACATCAGATCTCATCGTCGGGCATCCCCGGGAAACCCCGGAGGATTTCCAGTGCTCCCTCAGCGCCCTTGAGGAGTTCCGCTTCGACCTCGTCCACACTGCTGCCTACTCTCCCCGCGAGGGAACTGCCGCAGCGGCATGGGAGGAGCAGGTTCCCAGGGAGATCAAGATGGCCAGGCTGAACGAGGTGAACCGCCTCCAGTCGAAGATCGCCCTGGAGATCAACAGCGGACTTGTCGGCCGGACCTGCCCCGTTCTCCTCGATGATTTCGCACCCCGGGGAGAAGGGCTTCTCCAGGGGAGGACTCCCTCCGACAAGGTGGTCCTTGTTGAAGCCGGAGAAGAAATGCTCGGCCGGATGGTGTCGGTACTGATAACAGGTGCCGAGAACTGGTGCCTTTCCGGAAGGATCCTCGGCACAGCGGAATGAAGGGAGAGAAATGAGATGAAACGGAACTTTTTCTCCGAACCCAAATACCAGGGGCTTCTTTTCTTTGCGGCGGGGATCGCCTGTTTTCTTATCGCCGGCACCCTTGTTTTCCTTTTTTCCGGAAAATTCGTTGACCGTCCGTCGGGAGCCAAGGCCGGGCCGGCTCTGTCTCTGAGCGTTCCGAAAGAAAACAGGGACGAGAAGAATGTTGAGAAAACTCTTCCCGACCCTCCGGCTCCCCGGGTGGAAGAATGGGTCCTCTACATCACGGGAGCGGTCGCCTCTCCCGGCGTCTACCGTCTTCCTCCCGACAGCAGGGTGCATCACCTCGTTGACGCCGCCGGAGGACTTCTTCCAAATGCCGATCCCGTGCAGGTCAACCTTGCCGCCCCTCTTTCGGATGGAGTCCACGTGCACGTACCCGCTGCGGCCGGTGTGCAGGAACAGCAGGGTCCTCCTTCCCAGGCACCGCCGCCGCCCAGGCAGGGGTTCATAAGGCCTCCGGAGACTTCCTTCCCTGCCCGTTCTCCAGGCGACACGGGCTCTCCCGTCAACGTCAACAGGGCGTCCCTCGAAGAACTGCAGCGGCTCCCAGGTATCGGTCCGGCAACGGCAAGGGCCATCCTTGAGTACAGGTCCGTTTCAGGTTCCTTCTCAACGATCACGGATCTCGTGAAGGTCAAGGGCATCGGTCCGAAGAAGCTTGAAGCGATAAGGGATCATATCACCCTCAGATGACTGTCCTTTCTGCGCCATCAGAAGGCCTGGCAAGGGCGCCGCTCCTCTTTCTCCTTGCCGGACTTTTTTCCGCTGCCGCACTCTGCGGAAAAGGAATGCCGCCCGCTGCCGCTGCCGCAGTTGCCTCCCTTGTATGTGCAGGACTCCTCCTTGTTTCATCCCTATATCGTCCCGCCCGTTTCTTCCCTTTCATGGCGGCCCTCTCCCTGTTGGCCTTCTGCATTTCGCTGGCTGCGGGTCTTCGAATGAACTCTTTTTCCCCAGTTGACGGTTCTCCTGTCATCGACGGAGGTGAAGTGGTCCTGGAGCGGCCGTGGGGGTACAGGCGAGCTCTCGTGGTGGAAGGGCGAAGCGGACGATATCTCATCAGGGTGAGGCCATACCGTGCCGCCAGGGAAGGAGATCTTGTGAGCTTCTCAGGAAGGGCCGTCCCCTTTCC
>JAAYJB010000287.1 GCA_012523155.1 Synergistaceae bacterium
CTGGTCGCTTTCATCCCTTCGCCTGGACATGGCGGTAAAGACCCGTGCTGCGGCCTTGGGGTCCACATAGGGCTGCCCCCTGGCGGCGGACCGTATGGCGGAATGGAGTTCAAGCTTGCTCGAAGACTTGAGTACGAAACCGAGTACTCCGGAAGCCGAGAGTGCCGGAAAACACTCATCGTGTTCGAGGGAGCTGACCGCTACGTACCTGGTTTTGGAGGGACAGCTGCCTAGCTCTCGAACGAATTGAATACCCTCTGCCCGGGGCATGGAGACATCAAAAAGCAGAACATCCGGCCCTTTTTCGTTCAGCAGGGCGATAGCTTCTTCACCGTCACCGGCCTCCCCCGCCACGATCATATCCGATTCAGTCTCCAGGATCTTTCGTATGCCGTCGCGGAACAACCTCTGGCTGTCTGCGATGAGGACACTGATCTGATCCATCTTTTCACCTCCGGGATACCTCTGAACAAGAAGCTGCCGTACCGCCCCGGCCGCTGTTTATGCTATAGTAGGATCGTTTTCATTGTACGTTTCAGGCGCACAACCTCTCCGGGAAATAGGACCTGAGAACCATTTTATCATACCCCGGTAAAGAGCACGAGGAGGAACATACCATGGGTGATCGGAAGATTCCGGATATCCCTTTTTCTCTCAGAAAAAAAATAGGGCTCGCTATCCGCCGTTTCAGGATGATCTCACCCAATGACAGGATCCTTATCGGTCTTTCGGGCGGAAAAGACAGCCTGCTGCTGGCACTTGCACTGGCGGGTCTCAGGAGAAGGAGTCCCGTGCCCTTTTCCCTCGAGGCCTGCTGTGTGGATATCACAGGCGGAGAAACGGATACTGCACCGCTTGAGACGTTTTGCGCCGGGCTGGGCATCCCCTTTTCTGTGAGGAAGCACCCCATTCTCGGCATAATCGAGGTGAGGAAGGAACGTTCCCCCTGCAGCCTGTGCGCCAACATACGGCGGGGGATCCTGAACTCCGAGGCCAGGGAGCGGGGATGCTCGGTCCTGGCCCTGGGACACAACCTCGATGACGCCGTGGAGACTGCCCTGATGAACCTCTTTCATGCCGGACGGTTCAAATCATTTCAGCCGAAGTACTGGCAGAGCCGTACGGACATGACTGTAATACGTCCTCTGATTTTTGCCGAGGAACGCTCCATCGAAAAGGCAGTCCGCCATCTCTCCCTCCCCGTCCTGCCCTATGTCTGTCCATTTTCGAAGGAGACCGAGCGGACCAGGGCCAAAAATCTCATCGTCGGTCTTGGTGCGAATAACCCAAGAATAAAGTACAATATAGTACACGCGCTTCAGAGTATCGAGCCGAGCGATGGATGGACGGAGAAGGAACGCGATGGGAAGCACGGGGATCCCTCCTGTGGAGAACCGCATCGAGGAGAGATGATATGGCAAGGATCGACGGCAATCTTGTAGAAGGCCAGCCTTCCGGGGAACAGAAGCCGGTCTCCGGTGAAGCGGGAAGCGTGACCGAAAGATATTTCCGGTGGGATCCCCTTGACGACGCTGATTTTGCCCACCTCATCGTAGGAAATGGAAGCATTGGGGGAAAAGGGCGTTCCCTTCTCTTTGCCATGGCGAAGATTCGGGACAGCGGCGTTGAGACGCTGAAAAAGGTCATCTTCCCTCCCTCCCTGTTTATCGCCACAGATTCTTTTGACTACGTGCTGAACCAGATCCCCGACCTGGAAGAATTGAAGAAAGAGGAGCCCGAGGTCATCGAGTATGCCTTTGTCCAGGCGAAACTGCCCCCGGAAGTTTCCGCAGCGGTGCGGTCATTCCTTGAGAAAGTGACCGACCCCATCGTGGTCAGGAGCAGCAGTGTTCTCGAGGATTCGCTGAAATACTCATTCGCCGGGAAGTATCTTTCCACATTCGAGTTCAACGACGGAGACTCTGCCCTGGAAGAGCGGGCAGCCCTCGTGGAGCAGGACATAAAAAAAATTTACGCCCGGACGTTTTTCCCCGTAGCCATAGCCTACAGGCAGAAGCACGGCCTTGGGGACGACCGCATGGGGATCATCATTATGCGGGTCGCTGGAAAATGGCGGGGACAGTACTACTACCCCACCATGGCCGGAGTGGGGTTTTCACGATATTACCGGCGGTGGACTACGAGAATAAAATCGGAGGACGGGATCATCCGCCTTGTGTTCGGCATGGGGACGACGAGCACAAAAAGGGGATATGC
>JAAYJB010000288.1 GCA_012523155.1 Synergistaceae bacterium
TATCTCAGGCAGGAGATGGAGATGCTGAAGGCGCGCATGGATGAGCTTCAGGCACGGCCCGGAAAGGAAAGCTGAGAATGACGAAGGCGGCCATCGCTCTCGACGGAAACGTCATATCTGAGCACTTTGGTAAAGTACGGGAGTTTCTCTTCGTCACCTTTGAGGATGGAAAAGAACTATCAAGGGAGATTGTCGCGGCACCGACCGCTGATCATGCTCCCGGTGTTTTCCCGAACTGGGTGAAATCAATGGGAGCAGATGTTGTTATGGCGGGAGGAATGGGTGTCAAGGCAAAGCAGTTTTTCCAGGCTCTTGAAGTTCAGGTGCTTACCGTCCCCTCCATGGATGTGGAAGAGGGAGTGAAGGCCCTTCTTATGGGCACGGTCCGGACAGTGGAGACAGATTGCGGCCACGGTTCGGGTCACGACTGCGGAAAATGAAAATAGCGGTGGCCAGCGGCAAGGGAGGCACGGGGAAGACCAGTATCTCGGCCTCCCTTTTGCTTGCCCGCCCGGATACCCTCGCGATAGATCTCGACGTTGAGGAACCGAACCTGAATATTCTTCTCGGGAGTTTCGATGGCTGTGTGATGCCTGTAACCATGCCCATCGCCAGGATTGAAGGAAGTAAATGCATTTCCTGCCGCAAATGCGCGGAAGCATGCGTTTATGGAGCGATCGCATGGCTGGGAGCGGGAGTACCTGTCATAAACGAATCTTTGTGCCGGGGATGCGGACTGTGTCCCCGTGTTTGTCCTCCGGAAGCGATATACGAGGAGGACCAGGTCGTTGGGGAAATACGATCCGGTATCTGCGGAGGGATTTCCTTTCTGGAAGGACGTCTCCGGGTGGGAAGTGTGAACACGGTCCGTGTTATTGAGGAGACGGTAAAAAAGGCGCAGTCGTTCAACGAAACGGACTGGCTGATGGATTGCCCTCCCGGAACGGCCTGTCCCGTTGCTGCATCTCTCCGTCATGCGGATATGGCGTTGCTTGTGACTGAGCCGACCCCCTTCGGCAGGTCAGACCTCGAGGGAATGCTCGAAATGACTGCCGATATGAGAATTCCCACGGCTCTCGTGGTCAATAAAACAGGCATCGGCGATATTCTGATCGATGACCTGTGCAGGCGGTTCAACGCGGATATCATCGCGAGATATCCATTCTCCCGTTCTGCCGCCGAATCCGGCGCCCGGGGTGAGTCTCCCTTCAAAACCGACGCGGGGTGGGCTGAAACCACCCGTTCTCTCTGGTCGGATATCGAAAGGAGATTCTCATGAATATCCGGGAAGTCGTGATCATCAGCGGCAAGGGAGGGACGGGCAAAACGACACTGACGGCTTCCCTCGCCTCTGTGGCTGAAGAGCGGAGAATACTTGCCGATGCCGATGTTGACGCGCCGAATCTCGCCCTTCTGCTGAATCCTCGGGAGACAGGCCGGCAGCCGTTTTTCGGCATGCCGATCTCGGAAGTGGACCGTGAGCAGTGTACCGGATGCGCCATTTGCGAGAAGGCATGCAGGTATAACGCAATACATGTCCGGGATGGGAAAGCCGTTGTGGACGAGGGGTTCTGTGAAGGATGCAGGGTGTGTCTGCATGTCTGTCCGGAACGGTGCATTTCTCTGAAGACGATTGAGCGGGGAATCATCCGCCGAGGAAATACGGCGCTGGGTCCCTTATGGCATGCGCGGCTGTACCCGGGAGGGGAAAATACGGGGTTGATGGTCGCCCTTCTTCGTAAGGAAGCGAGAAAAGAAGCGGAAGCATCGGGTGCATCGCTTATAATAACTGACGGTCCTCCCGGCATAGGCTGTCCGGTGACGTCATCAGTGACCGGAGGAGATTTTGCGGTGATCGTTTCCGAACCTTCCAGGTCTGCACTGTCTGACCTCAGGCGGGCTGCCGGGTTATGCGGTATACTCGCAGTACCCTTCGGGATAGTGATCAATCGATGGAATCTTTCGGAGGAACTGACGGAAACAATAAAAGAGACGTGCGGAAATGAAGGATGGCCCGTTCTCGGGACCATTCCTTTTGAAGAAAAGATCGCAGAGGCCGTGGGCGCCGGAAGAATACCGACCGTCGAGATGGGAGATGCTCTTCCGGCGCTGTGGCATGGGATACAGAAAACAGGGAGGCTGAAAAGATGATCCGGATCGGAGTGGCCGCATCAGGAAAAGATGAAACGTCGGCGGTAGCGGACAGGTTTGCCCGTGCGCCCTTTTTTATCATTGCA
>JAAYJB010000289.1 GCA_012523155.1 Synergistaceae bacterium
CCCCATTATATCGCTTTTTTTGAGCAAATAACAATAATATTAAATATTACATCATTTATAGTGCCTGAATGACGCGGCATCCTCTGGAACCACGTCGGATACCCGTTTTTTTGTGGTCTTCGCTTTCACCCTTCAGGTTGTACAAAATTCAATGTTATAATACCCAACGGATACTTATTATCTCCCGGCAGGAGGTCATTTCCATGGCAGGAAAACTCATTGAGTGCGTACCGAATTTCAGCGAGGGCAGGCGTCAGGACGTCATCGAGTCCATCGTCGCCAATTTTCGGGGAGTGAAGGGATGCTCCCTTCTCGATTACCGGGCGGACGCCGACCACAACAGGCTCGTGGTCAGCCTGGCGGGGGATCCGGACCCGGTATCCGAAGCCCTTATCGGAGCCGCGAAAACGGCCGCAGCGGCGATCGACATGAACAGCCACCAGGGGGCTCACCCCCGGATAGGCGCCGTGGACGTTATCCCCTTCACGCCCATCCGGGGCATCTCCATGGAGGAATGCGTTTCCCTTTCCCATTCTTTCGGCGAGCGGTACTTCAGTGAACTGGGCATCCCCGTTTATTTCTACGAGGAATCGGCGAAGTGTCCGGAACGGAAGCGCCTGGAGGTAATACGGAAGGGGCAGTACGAGACGCTCAAAATGGAGTCGGTGAAGCCCGAGCGGAACCCTGACGTTGGGGGGCCGGCTCTTCATCCCACTGCGGGGGCCACGGTCATCGGTGCCCGGCAGTTCCTCGTGGCCTTCAACGTGAACCTCAACACCGCCGACGAGGAGATCGCGAAAAAGATCGGCACATTTGTCCGTGCGTCGAGCGGAGGCTTCTGCCATGTGAAGGGCATGGGCGTGGCCCTCTCCGAGCGGGGCATGACCCAGGTGAGTATGAACATCGTGGATTACCAGAAGAACGCTCTCTACAGGGTGCTGGAGCTTATCCGCATGGAGGCACGGCGTTGGGGGGTGGAGGTCGTCGAGACGGAAATTTACGGCATGATCCCCGCCCAGGCCCTTCTGGACAGCGCGGCCTACTATCTCCAGGTGAAGGATTTCGACCCAGACCAGGTGCTGGAGCTGAAACTTCTGGGAAGCGGAGGCATGATGGAATGACAGTGAAAATAGTGCGGAACGCACGGATATACACGTCGGAAGGGAATTCTGCCGCAGCCGGGAACGACCAGGGTGAGATCCGTTTTTTCCCGAAAGGGGCAATGGTGATTCGCGGCGGAAAAATCGAGGCAGTGGGGCCGGAGGAAGAAATACTTGTTTCTGCAAATACGGCGGATGCGGACGAAGAGATCGACTGCGGCGGGCGATGCGTCATCCCCGGCTTCGTGGATCCCCATACCCACATGTGCTTTGCCCGGCGCAGGGAGGAGGAATTCTCCCTCAGGCTCGCAGGGACCCCCTATCTTGAAATCCTTCAGAAAGGGGGAGGGATCCTCTCATCGGTGCGCAGCGTGAGGGAGGCTTCCGATGACGAACTGTTCGAGCATACGCTGTCCCTTGCTCTTTCCGCCCTTTCTCTGGGGAGCACCACCATAGAGATGAAAAGCGGCTACGGCCTGGACACGGAAAGCGAGCTCCGCATGCTTTCGGTTATCAGGAGGGTTGGAAGGGAATCTCCTCTGGACGTGGTCCCGACCTTTATGGGAGCCCACGCTGTCCCTGAACTGTACAGGGGGAACGGAGACGGCTTCGTGGATCTTATCGTGGAGGAGATGCTTCCCGCAGTGGAGCGGCAGGGGATCGCCAGGTTCTGCGATGTATTCTGCGAGGAAGGGGTTTTTTCCGTGCCGCAGACGGAGCGGATCCTCGTGGAGGCATCCAGCAGGGGCCTGGGGCTCAAGGTCCATGCCGACGAGGTGCACGACACAGGCGGAGCGGCACTGGCCGCCCGTATGTGCGCCGTCTCGGCGGAACACCTTCTCGCCGCGAGCGACGAAGGGATCA
>JAAYJB010000290.1 GCA_012523155.1 Synergistaceae bacterium
ATCACGGAAAGGTTCTCGTCCCCGAGGGCAAGGAACCGCCCCGCCCGGGAAGATGCCAGTGAATGGGCAGAAATGCCGGGGACAAGCCCGAGTTCTATTTCCGGAACCGTCTCCTGAAGGACGGAGTAAAGGTATGCCGCGGTAGCGTACAATGCGGAATCGCCTATTACGGGCAGGGCAAGGGATGAGGCTCCCCTCCACAGCGGAAGTGTCCTCGCGAGTTCCTCCCGAAGCATGGAGTCTCTCGTGCCGTCGTCCCTCACCATGGGGAAGTGCACGGGGATCGTTTCCCTGCGAATATGGGCATCGAGAATTGCTCCGGCAACACTTTTCCTTCCTTTTCCCGAAATGGGGAGAAATACCGCCCCGGCTTCCCCGAGAACACGCAGCGCCTTCAATGTTACAAGCTCGGGATCACCGGGGCCGAGCCCTACTCCCCAGAATATCACGGGAATACTCCTCCTTCGGGATACAGTACTTTGAATAGCCGGTCCACGCTCTCCTCGAGACGGAAAAGAGACGGACGGCTGATATACTCCTCGGGTAGAAACACGATCCTCGCATTTTCCAGACCCGATATCCAGGACCTCGAAAGCACATCCTGCTCCGTTACGGGATTCATGGCTCCTGCCTGGACGAGATACACGTCGATACCTTCCATCGCGAGGGTGAGAAGCCGTTCCTCTCCCCATGGAGCGAGAGGGCTTCCCTCTCTCAGGGGCTGAGCCCCGCCGGCGACGTTCACTCCTCCCGCAAGATGGATCACATGAGCAGCCCATGATGACGGTGAACATGTCTTCAGACCCCTGAACGAGCTTTCAAGAAATACACGGGGGCGCCCTTCTTCCGGCACTTTTTTGGCAACAGCGGCTGTTTTCTCTCTCCAGAGTTTTTCCGCACTTTCGATGCCTGTCATTATTCCCAGTTTTGAAAGATACGGGCCCATTCCGTCCCATGTCGGCGGATCCAGGGAGGCGACAGTCACACCGCTCTTTTCAAGGATGCGGACTGTCTCACCCAGGGTACTTTCCGTAAAAGGCCTCATCAGCACGAGATCCGGTGAAAGGGCGAGAATTTGCTCCGCATCAGCACGGAAAGGAAGCCTTGGAACTCCTGCAAAAAGGTGCGGATCATCACCTTCCGAAACTGCCGCCAGGAAGTCTCCCGCCCCTATGGCAAGCAAATTTTCGCTGTGTCCGGCATAAAGGGACACGATCCTTCCGGCCGTCTGCTCGAGCACAAGGGAGCGCCCGCTGTCATCCGACACCCGGATTTCCGCCTGCACCGGATACTGCAGGAGAAGGAACACCAGAACAGAAAGAAGCCGCATCAAACAGCGCGCCACAGTATCTTTTCTCCTCCGTTGCATGCAGGGGGTGTCCCGGAAAAATCCGTCCATTCACGCCGATAGGGAACAAATGTGCTGCCGTATACGGAGGAAAGGACATCTCCTTTCAGCACATCGCCGGTTTTCCCTGCAGCAGCGAGGCGCCCTTCCTTCATGATCCACACGAAGCTGCCGAACTCTGCCGCCAGGTTGATATCATGGGCTGAGGCGGCTACGGTTTTCCCTTCAGCCGCCATTCTCTCAAGGAAACGGAAGAGCTTGAGCGCGTGATTCGGGTCAAGGGCAGACGATGGTTCATCGAGCAGGAATATCTCGGGCTCCTGGGCAATGACCTGGGCGATCATAGTCCTCTGGCGTTCCCCTCCCGAAAGGGAAGGAAGCGTTCTGTCACGCAGTTCCTCGAGTTCCATTTCTTTGCAAGCCCTGGAAACCGCCTTTTTTCCTCCTTCATCTCTTTCGAGAAAACTCCTGTGAGGCAGGCGTCCCATTGTAATGACCTCCCCGACGGTGAACGGGAAGTTCAGTGACGGCGACTGGGTCACAACACCCACCATGCGTCCCCGTTCCCGTGGTGAAAGGGAAGCGGCATCCCTGTCCGAGAACCGTATCCGTCCACGGAAAGGAAGCGCCCCTCCCAGGGTGCGGAGAAGGGTGCTTTTTCCGCTTCCGTTCGGGCCGAGG
>JAAYJB010000291.1 GCA_012523155.1 Synergistaceae bacterium
CGGAGGAAGGCGGCGGAGGGATTCCAGGAGCGGAGGCCAGGCCCAGGCTGTGCTCGCCATAGCGGCCGTCGTCCTTTCGATCATCGCTCCCCTGCTTGCCACCATAATCCAGCTCGCGGTCAGCAGGCAGAGGGAATACCTGGCAGACGCCTCGGCTGTGGAGCTCACGCGAAACCCGGCCGGACTGATCTCGGCGCTGAAAAAACTGACTGCCGATACAGCGGAACTGAAGAATTCCAGCCAGGGAATGCAGCATCTGTATATCGTCAATCCCCTTCTTCGAAAGAAAAAGGGGAAGGACAGCCTCTTCAGCACGCATCCGGCCCTGGAATCACGCATAGAGAGGCTCGAAGGCCTGATGAAGGCCTACTCGTAGGTTCAGCCATGGCCAGGGTCCGCCGTCATTTCCTGATTGAAGGGCGGGTCCAGGGGGTAGGCTTCCGCCATTCTGCTGTGGGGAAAGCGCTCTCCCTGTCACTAACCGGCTGGGTCCGGAACCTCCCCAACGGAGCGGTGGAGGTGCAGGCCCAGGGTGAAGAGGATCACGTTCTCGAAATGGAAAAATGGCTCCGGCGCGGTCCATCAATGGCAAGGGTCACGCGGTGTACGGTTATTGAAAGGCCTCTGGAAAGAGAAGAAACCGCCTTTACGATCCGCCATTTTTAATTATTTTCCACGGAGGTCAGCGCAGATCATGGAAAATCTTCTTTTTGTTCTTTTTGTCGCAGCTTCAGGATATTTCACATTCAAAAAACTGCGCTTCCCTGTCCCGGCGATCCTGGGTTCCCTTTTTTTCTCCGCTGCGCTGAATCTTTCAGGCTTTTTTCCTGAGATTCCCCTTCTGCGCCTCTCATGGTTCAGCAACATTGTCATCGGCTCGTACGTAGGGCTGAAGGTCAACCGTACATCCGTCCGTTTTCTTCGGGATCTTCCCTTTCCGGCACTCATTGTTTCCTTTGGGATGCTTGTCATCTCCATTGCCAGCGGTTCCCTTCTGTACCTCATGAGCGATCTTTCTCCGGCCACAGCCTATATGGGCTCCACCGCCGGGGGAATCAGCGAAATGGCACTGCTCTCGATTTCCTTTGGTGCCGATGTGGCGGCAGTCTCCCTGCTGCAGGTATTCCGTCTTCTCACGGCAATAATAGCCACACCCATATTCTGCAAAAAATGGACGGACTGGCATAACAAAAGAGAACGCGCCAGGTTCCCCGGTCCTTCTCCAATTCCCAAGACGATCCCGTCGGCCCAGGACGAGGATGATACCCCTGCCATTCCCTCGTCCGTACACCCTTCAGCCTTGGGATACGTCCTTTTCGCTGCCGTGGCCCTGGCAGGCGGATACACCGGATACGCACTTCACCTGCCGGTGGGTATTCTTACGGGAAGCATGTTTTCCGTCGCAGCAATGAACCTCGCCGGGAAAGAACTTCCTCCCATGCCTCCCGTTCTGAGGACGATGGCCCAGATCGGAATAGGCGTTATCATTGCCTCAAGCATTACCATGGAGACATTCCGACAGTTCTCCACCATGGCCCTGCCTGTCGTCAGCCTCACTGCAGGAATGCTTGCCGCAAGCCTCTCCCTGGGATTCCTTCTCCATAGGATGACCGGCTGGGACTATCCCACATGCCTGCTGTCCACATCCCTTGGCGGACTCTCACAGATGTCCATCATCTCGGAAGAAATGGGAGCAGACCCGCTGAAGGTAAGCATCCTCCAGACGGTCCGACTCCTGTCTATCCTCGTTGTGCTGCCCTTCCTCTTCACGTTCCTTTTTAATTAGCCGTTCCATGGAAAAAGGACCTGTGCCTTGTTTTTTCCGCCATGCCCTGCACCCTTTCTGAGAAGTACTTTCTCTGATATCCTTTGTTCATGATCACTGGACAGAATTCGCTCACTGAAGGAGCTGAGGGTATGAGGACAGGTTTTTCCCGGAAAACATCTCTCCCGACAATTGACTGGAGGCTGCTCCAATGAGGGAGAACCCTCCCGTTTCCCCGTGGCTTGTTCTTTCATTCGGCGTGTTCGCCATTTCAACGGGAGCGATATTTGCCCGGATGGCAGAAGCTCATCCACTGGTAATATCCGCCTACAGGACGGGGCTGGCCGTACTGATCCTTCTTCCGTTCACTGCTGCTGGAACATTTCGGGAGGCGCGAAAGCTCTCACGGACAGACCTTTTGACCATTGCGGTCTCCGGAGGATTCCTGGCCCTCCATTTCGCGACCTGGATTTCATCCCTGTTTTATACTTCGGTGGCCAGCAGCGTGGTCATCGTGAACGCCATCCCGCTCTGGACCGGACTTCTCTCCCCCCTGCTCACGGGAGATCCTTTCTCCCGGTCCCTCCGCAGGGGACTTCTTCTGGCACTTCCGGGAGGAGCGATCATCGGGTGGGGAGATTTCGCTCTTGGAGGTGCCGCCCTGTGGGGAGATTTCCTCGCCCTGGCGGGCAGTTTTTTTGCTGCCCTGTACATCCTTGCCGGCAGACGGGTCCGTCCCCGGGTATCCCTGCCGTCGTACATCACCCTCAACTACGGTACTGCGGCCGTTGTCCTGTGGCTTCTTGTCCTCGCCCTCGGGCTTCCTCCTTCAGGGTATTCACGGTCTACGTGGCTGGCCTTCTTTCTCCTGGCGCTGATCCCCCAGGTGCTGGGGCATTCGAGCTACAACTGGGCGCTCCGGTGGCTCAGCGGCGGAACGGTGGCCCTCTGCCTCCTGGGCGAGCCGATAGGAAGCTCCATACTGGCCGCAATATTCCTCTCCGAACCAATAACATGGATGAAAGCGGTCGGAGGAGCGCTGATACTCGCGGGGATCTACACCGCGTCACGGGAAGATGAAAAGAAAAGCGGCGGCGGAGAGTAAAAATGCAGACAGCTTGCC
>JAAYJB010000042.1 GCA_012523155.1 Synergistaceae bacterium
GAATGTCCCGATCGGCCGGTTCGAACAATATACAAGTCCTATATAAGAAAAAAAGGAAATCTGTGTATTTTTACCGTGAGGGGAAACGCTTTTCTTACAAACATGGTGAGAATCATGGCGGGAAATCTCCACGATGTGGGGAGGGGAAGGAAAAACAGGGAGCAGCTCAAGGATCTCCTGAAAGGTGAAAATCGGGCTGAATCAGGGATGACCGCGCCTCCCGAAGGATTGTACCTATGGAAAGTCAGTTATGGAGAGGGTACCCCATTTGGCCCGTACGGGGTAGAATAGAACAGTCTATCGCTTTCATTCCGGGGTGAGTACATTCCGGGAGAGGGATACCGGGGAAATCCCTGAAGAAATCTTCTTCGTCGTCCAAAGGAGGAAGACACCGTGTTCGGAACGGATATAGGAATAGACCTTGGAACTGCAACGGTACTTATTTATGTGAAAAACAAGGGGATAGTCCTTCGGGAACCCTCCGTAGTGGCAGTTGACCTTGACACAGGCAAAATCCTTGCCGTGGGGTATGAAGCGAAAAACATGGTCGGCCGTACGCCGGGGAGCATAACCTCGGTCCGTCCCCTGAGGGATGGAGTTATTGCCGACTACACCATGACCGAAGCAATGATGCACCACTTCATGCGCAGGGTACAGAAGGGCTTCAGCCGCTTCTTTCGAAACCGGGTGATGATTTGTGTCCCTTCGGGAGCAACGGATGTAGAGCGGAGGGCGGTACTTGAAGCCGCTGTAGAGGTAGGGGCGAAAGAGGCCTATCTCATAGAAGAACCTATGGCTGCTGCCATAGGAGCGAATCTCAACGTTGAGGAACCACGGGGCAAGATGGTGGTCGATATCGGGGGAGGCACGACGGACATCGCCGTTATCTCCCTTGGGGGGATAGTCGTCTCCAAGTCCCTGCGAATAGGGGGAGACCGGTTTGACGAGGGGATCATGCGGTACCTCAGGAAACAGTACAGCCTTGCAATTGGTGAGCAGACGGCTGAAAACCTGAAAATAATGATAGGCTCATGTCTTCAGGAGCAGGAAGAGACACTTATGGTGCTCAAGGGCAGAGACCTTGTACAAGGACTCCCCAGGCAGATAGAGGTTTCCAGCACCAGCGTTTCCATGGCAATAGGAGAAATGGTGCAGGCTCTCATCGATGGTGTACGGAACGTGCTTGAAGTAACGCCTCCCGAACTGTCTGCGGACATCATCGACAGGGGTATTGTTCTCACGGGCGGCGGATCGCTTTTGAGGGGGCTTCCTGAACTCATTACCCGCCACACCGGGATCAACTGTTTCACGGCTGATGATCCCATGGAGTGCGTAGCACTCGGCACAGGTAAGGCGCTTGCCGAGATAGACAAGCTTCAGGCCCTGGGGCGGAGCGGTATACTCGTCAACAAGAGAAAGGGAAGGAAGCGCAGGTTCTGATGCCGACGGACCGGCTGGATCCAGATAATGGGTGCGGCCAATGCGCGGATTCCCCGGAAAACCTGCCTTCCGCCCTATGGTGGGGAAATGGGCTGCGGTTTTCCTGCATTGGGTGCGGACGATGTTGCAGGGGAGAACCCGGCGCCATCTTTATCACCCCTGCAGAGGAGAGTGCCATTTCCTGTTACCTGGGCATAAGCACTGAGGATTTCGGAAAGAGGTTCAAAACATCGAGATGGAAGGCACCCAGCCTGAAGGAAAAAAAGAACGGCGAATGCATTTTCTACCAGGCTGAGAATGCCAGATGTTCCGTGTATCCTGTCCGTCCCCTTCAGTGCAGGCTGTTTCCCTTTTGGCCGGTGCTCCTCTCATCAGAGGAGGAATGGGAAAAAGCTGCAGAAGACTGTCCGGGAATGAATTCGGGCCGTCTTTATTCGGCGCCTGAAATAGCGGAACTTCTCGCACAATGTCCTTTTCCGTCCCTTCTTTAGGAAGGGATCGTCGCAGATCAGATCAGCTTTTCCTGCGGAAAACCAGCCCACTGACCCGCGAATTTATGACAGGAGCGGAGTAGAGGAGCGAGAGGGCGGAGATTCGAAATGCAGGTCCAAATCTTGTCCGATATGAACTGGAGGCTTATTCTGACGCTGATCATTGTCAGCGGAGTGATGGCGTATCTTGGAGACGTGCTCGGCATGCGCATCGGGAAAAAGCGCATTACTCTCTTCGGGCTCCGCCCGAGGGATACGAGCAGGCTCATAACAGCCATCACAGGAATGGTCATTTCCATTGCCATCCTGGTCACCATGACCGTGATCTCCGAGAATGTACGAACTGCACTTTTCAGCATGAAATTCATACAGGGACAGCTCCAGTCGCTTACCAGGGAACTGCAGGAGAGCCGGAGCGAATCCCAGCTGATGTCGCTCACTCTTCTCGACAGCGAAAAAAGGCTGAGGGAGCAGCAGGAAGGGCTTATTTCCGTTCAGGAAGAACTTGCCATGATCCAGCCGCGACTTGAGGAAGCCCAGGAAAGCCTCTCGAGGATCCAGAAAGAGAAGGAACAGCTCGAGTTTGAAAAGGCAGCACTCACAGATTCCGTCGAATCCCTCAAGGACGAGTCGGAAACTTTAAGAAAAGGCCTGATACAGATCCGGAGCGGCCGAATAGCGGTTTTCGCAGGGGAAATACTGGGCCAGAGCGCCATAGAGCCCATGAGCAACAGGGATGACGTTGAGGGCGTGTTCCAGGAACTCCGCCGCCAGGCCGAGTACGTTGTGGGAGCACGCACCGGACTGTCTCCTGATGAGATAGTTCTCGCCGTAGACCTCGAAAAGGAGATGGAGGCAATAGATGCGTGCGCAGGACAGGCAAACAGGAAGTTCGTCCGCGTTCTTGCCCTGGCGAACGCCATCTTCGGCGAGGATATCCGGATCGACTACGAGGTAAAGGAAAGCTTTCTCGTGTACAGGAAGGGAGAAGTTCTGTTCAGCCAGTCGGTGGACAGGGAATCTGCCCGCTATGATCCTGAATCGGAACTTCACCTGATGCTTCGACTGGTCAACAGGAAGGCCATCCAGGACTCCATAGTTCCGGATCCTGTCACCGGGAAGGTAGGGGCTCTCGATGCCACGGATTTTTACGAGGCCGTGGATATTCTTCAGAAGTCCGGCGGACGTGTGAATGTCGAGGTTTCCGCCGCAGAGGACATTTATACCGAGGGGCCGGTGAGGATCACCCTCTCCATACGGCCTGAAGATGGGGAAATCCAGCGGGAGGATTGAAAATGCTGATCGTGGCGTGCCAGGTATGCGGCGAATCGAAGATCATTGCGGGAACTCCTGACGGAGACGGGATGGCCAGGGCTACGTGGATCTGTCCCTGCTGCGGAACAGGACAGGTTGTCCAGCTCCCTGTTGCCGCTGACGCCAGAAAAACGGACCTGAGAAAGATAGTCTGCGGAATGGCTCTTGCCGGTCATTCGGAAGGGAACAGGCAATGAACGGCGGATATTTTTTCTACGACAGCAAGCATGCTGTCTTCCCGGAGGAACTGGCTAACCTGTACCGTTTTACGCGCTGGGGGAAAAGCCGTTCCATCGAGGATATCGCAAGGATGCTCGAGGGAACATCCATGTGCTTCAGCGTGCGCCATGAAAACCATCTTGTGGCTTTCTGCCGGATGCTCACAGACTTCGTTTACCGGGCATCACTCTGGGATATTATGGTGCATCCTGACCACCAGGGCAAAAAAGTCGGCACATCGCTCCTTGACTACGCTCTTGGTCACCCGTCGATCAAGAACATTCCGCTCATAATCACCTACACGAGTGAACTCGGGCCGTTCCTTGCCCCCCATGGATTTGCACCGAGGGAAGGAGCAATGATGCTTATGCGGAGGCCCATTGAGTATTCGTGAACCTATCCTCCGCTTCTTCGGACACCTGCTCTGGCCGTCGTCATGTTCCATATGCGGCGCCATAGGCGTCCCGGTCTGTGTTGAATGCCTTCTTCCCCTGCTATCGCCCCCCATGCCCGCTGTCCTGGGTGATTTTCCCCTTGAAACAGGAGGCATTCACGAAGGATTCCTCCGTGACCTTATACTTGAACTCAAATATGGCGGAGACCGAACACTTGGCGTCTCCATGGGGCGCGCTCTCGGCAGGATTTTTCCGAAGCCCTCCGGCGATGTGCTTGTCCCCGTACCTCTCCACAGGGACAGCGGGCGGGGGTTCAACCAGTCGAAGGCAATTGCCGAAGGTCTGCGCCTTGAGTGGGGAATTCTGGTTTCAGACTGCCTCGAGTGGAGGGAAGAAAGGATCGCTCAGACCGCTCGAAAAGAATCGGAGCGAAGGAACATGCCTCTGGACGCCATGGTCGTGAGACGAAAAGGTCTTGCCGGCAAAAGGACAGTTCTCGTGGATGATGTCGCTACGACAGGGACAACCCTCCAAAGGGCGGGAATAGCTGTGAAGCGCGGAGGGGGCAGGGTGGTATGTGCCTACACCTGGACGGCTGTTCCGAAAGGGAAGAAATGGTTATGATCTGTTTTCAGCATTGCTTTGACCCGTTATCCCTTCATGACCGCAAGTGGGCGCAGCCGTGCCGCCTTCAGGGCTATCCCGGCACTGTGCACTACCTCCACTACCGCGGAAACATCTTTGTAGGCTCCAGGCATTTCTTCTCCCAGTGTTCTCAGGCTGTCGGCCATAACAGTAATGCCCTTTGAAGAGAGTTCTTTCACCAGTTCCCTGCCGCATGTCCTCTTTAACGCTTCTTTTCTGCTGAGAAGCCGGCCTGCACCGTGACACGCTGAAGCAAATGTCTCTTTTTCCGCGCCTTCCGTACCCGTCAGAACATAACTGGAAGTGCCCATGCTCCCCGGGATGAGAACCGGAAGTCCATTAAAGGCCCTTGTCGCACCCTTTCTGTGGACGCAGAGTTTCCGTGCCTTTCCGTTTACCATGTGGGTTTCCATGTGTGCGAGATTGTGGCTCACGTCATAAACGGTATGAAGGGGTCTTCCCGGAAAGAATCGTATGAAAATGTTTCTGACGTCGTCAGTGATCTTTTGGCGGTTGGCCATAGCGAAATTCGCTGCCGCTTTCATGGCGCCGAGATAATCGCGTCCCTCTGGAGAGGAAATGGGAGCGCAGCAGAGTTGCCTGTCGGGGACGGATATCCGGTAGCGTTCCATGGCTCTTTTCATGACCTTGATGTAGTCGTCGCACACCTGGTGCCCCAGTCCGCGGCTTCCGCAGTGGATCATTACGGTGATGCATCCCTTTTTGATCCCCATGCGCAGTGCCTCTTCCTCGCTGAAAATCTCTTCCACCGCCTGTATCTCGATAAAGTGATTGCCTGAACCAAGTGTACCAACCTGCCTGAGCCCTCTCTCCACGGCGCGCTCCGAAACCGCGGAGGGAAGCGCACCTTCCAGGCACCCGTTCTCTTCGATCCGCTCCAGGTCATCCGCAATTCCACTTCCGGAGCGGACTATCCGGGCGGCTCCTTGCTCAAGAATTTTTTCGAGGTCTTTTTTCCTCATCCCTTCGCCTCCGCCCGGCCCGATCCCGCACGGGACTGATGAAAACAGGCATGCAAGTATTTTCTCTGAATGAGGCAGGAATTCGCCGACCGGGATTTCCGATCCAAGCATGCGTACGCCGCAGGAAATATCGTATCCGACGCCTCCCGGGGAAATGACCCCTTCCTCAGCGTCAAACGCTGCCACTCCTCCTATGGGGAACCCGTAACCCTGGTGAATATCCGGCATTGCAATACTATAGCCGGCAATACCCGGAAGGCAGGCCACGTTTGCGACCTGTGTGAGAGCATTCTCCCCCTCGAGCAGTGATTCAACGTATGTGTCGGCGAAGATCAGGCCCGGGACATTCATTCCTGGGACCGCCCCCTTATCCAGCAGCATCCTTACAGGATCGATACGCCTCAGAAAATTCCGCATACGCCGTCACCTCCGTCCTTTTTTACATATCCACGATCATCCTGAGATACGGTGCCGGGACGTTCTGAACCGCAAGGCCCGAATAGGTCGCCGCCTTGACTGGAAGAGCCCCTGTGCCACAGGGGGCTGCGAGGCCTTCGGCATACAGTGAAAGAGGAGACGTTCGCACCTTGACAACGGAGGGTACAAAGAAAAACAGGCGGGTTTCCGCGAGAAAAAGGATCTCGTTCAGCCAGGAAACAACGAGTTCTTCAAGGTCTGTTGCTTTTAGAGAAATGAATTCTGTTCCCAGTCCCTCTTCCTGCAGACTGGCCATGCTTTTTCCGGAGCAAAGAAACAGGAACGCCGCGGCACTTTCCGTGAAAAGTTCGTCAAGGGTATCCCCATGAGCCTCGAACCCTGAATCTGCTTCGTGGTCTATGATTTTCCAGGACATAGAGCCTCCGTTGCCTGCAGAATAATTTTCGCCTCATATTATACCCCCTGGGTGGATATTTCTCTGATCGTGATAAAAAAGAGAAGAAGTCTTGACTAATGTTAGATATCTAACTAAAATCATGCTCATGAATGAAAAAAACAGCATATTTTCGATTATTTACGAAATTCATGAATCCATTCAACGGATAATAGGAAAGCAGATTGGAAAATATGAAGATGGATGTCTTGTGCCGTCCCACGCAGAGTTGCTGTATATTCTCTCTTCTGGCCAGGGCATTACCATGGGGGAGCTTGCGAAAAAAGTCCATAAGACGAAGCCCACGGTCACTGTTCTTGTTGACAAACTGGAGCGCTGTGGTTTTGTGGAACGGCAAAAGTCCAGCAGGGACCACCGTGTATATCATATCCGCCTCACGGAGAAAGGCAGGACGTTGAAACCGTTTTTTGATTCTCTTTTTTCCGGCATTGAACACAAGTTTTTCGAGGGGTTTTCGGACGAAGACACAGAGGCGACTGAGCAAAGTCTTCTCCGCATTGCAGAAAATTTGAAGGAGGAAAAATAAATATGAAGGATTTTTTCACGGCGGTTAAAGACCGCAGGACATATTACTCAATATCGAAGGCAAGCCCCGTTTCAGACGAACGGATCCGGGAGATAGTAGAATTTGCAGTAAAGCATGTTCCCTCACCGTTCAATTGCCAGAGCGGGAGAGCCGTGCTTCTTCTGGGTCCATCCAGCGATGAGTTCTGGTCAATCGTAAAGGAGTCTCTGAGAAAGATCGTTCCAGCTGATAAGTTCGCTCCTACCGAAGAAAAAATTAACGGCTTCGGAGCGGGATACGGCACGGTCCTGTTCTTCGAGGACAAGGGGCCGATCAGGGAACTGCAGGAAAGATTCCCCACCTATGCCGAGCATTTCCCTGTCTGGTCCGACCATTCGTCGGGAATGCTTCAGTATATCGTCTGGACGGGACTGGAGTCGGAGGGGTTCGGCGCTTCGCTTCAGCACTATGCCCCGGTAGTTGAAGACGAAGTGCGGAAAAGATGGGACATCTCCGCCGACTGGAGGTTGATCGCCCAGATGCCCTTTGGCGTGCCTGTATCAGGGCCGGGAGAGAAAGAATTCCTTCCCCTCGAGGATCGGGTTCGGATCTACGAATAGCGACTATTGACCCAGGCCCCGCGCTTCTTTCGGCGCGGGGTTTTTTTAATTGAGAGAAACCGAAAAAAGAGGGATCCTAAATGTCACGAACTGAGAACCGGTGCCCGGCGAACGGTGCACTCCGATTGACTTGTATCCTCAGAGGAGCATAATGTCATCAAACAGTGACACCGAAGCGGAACGGAGGAGGTATATCATGGAACGGGGCAGCGAGGCGAGAAGCGTCGTCTTTCTGGGGTTAACTGTCAATTTTTTTCTGACAGGCCTGAAATATTCAGCAGGATTTCTGGGCAGGAGCAGTGCCATGATAGCGGACGCGACCCATTCCCTCTCGGATCTTCTTACAGATCTTGTCGTTTATTTCGGGCTTTCCGTTGCCGAAAAACCCCCTGATGCCCGCCATCCCTACGGCCATGGGAAAGTGGAGGCGGTTCTGGCAGCCATTTGCGGAATCTCACTGCTCCTTGCGGCCGGAGGGATCTTTTATTCAGGCGTAGCAACCATCTTCAGGATTCTGCGAGGGGCGGGGATCGATCGACCAGGTGTCTTTCCCCTTGCGGCCGCAGTGGTTTCACTCGGAATAAAGGAATGGCTTTTCCGGTACACTATTTCAAAGGGAAGACGCCTGGAGAGCAGCGCACTGATTGCCAAAGCCTGGGATCACCGCTCTGATGCACTTTCATCCCTTGGAACGCTGGTCGGAATAGGGGGGGCTTTTTTCGGCGGTGAAAAAATGAGGTTCCTCGATCCGCTTGCCGCTGTCACTGTAAGCGTTTTCATAGTCAGGGCGGCTCTTCCCATATTAAGGGACAGCCTTGACGAACTCATCGAATCCTCCCTGCCGGGCGAACTGGAAAAACAGCTTCAGTCCGACATAGTCTCTGTCCCCGGAGTGAACTCGTTTCATAAACTCAAAACGCGCCGCATAGGAAGTTCCATAGCAGTGGACGTTCACCTGCAGATGAACGGGAGCCTCTCTCTGACCGAGGCCCACGATATCTCCAGGAAAGTGGAGGAGGCCATCTGGAACCGTTTCGGCGATGAAGCCCAGATTTCTCTCCACATGGAACC
>JAAYJB010000292.1 GCA_012523155.1 Synergistaceae bacterium
ATGCGCCTGTAGCTCAGCGGATAGAGTATCGGCCTCCGGAGCCGAGGGTCTGGCGTTCGAATCGCCACAGGCGCGCCATAGTAAACTGTAAAGCCGGGATAATTCCCGGCTTTGTGCTATTTTAACATCGGCAGGAAAGGGGCGGTGAACGTGAGCTTCAGGGCGACCATTCTGGAGGTTCTGACATCGGACGAAAAAAAGAAGAAATTCACCCTTCTCCTCTCGGGGGCAGAACTCCATCCTTCCGGCGGAGGTCAGCCCGGGGACTCGGGAACCCTCTGGGGGGAGGATTTCCGTTTCCACATCGACGACACGGAAAAAAGGGATGGAGGAGTGGCTGTAACGGGAAAAGCGGAAAGGGGTTCCCCTGCACCGGGAATGGAAGTGAAAGGAGAGGCGGACCTTGAACGGCATCGCCTCCTCTCGAGAATGCACACTGGTGAGCACATCCTTTCAAGGACTCTAGAAAAGGCACACCCCGGGCTCCGGGTTTTCAAGGTTGCCGTTGACAGCGTCGAAACGTCGGTGTACCTGACCTGGGAAGGTGAACTGTGCTGGGATATGCTCTTCGAAGCGGAGAAGGAAGGCAACAGGATCGTTGCCGGGGACCTTCCCGTTGAAACCGTCCTGCTTTCGAAGGAGGAGGCGGAGAAACTCCCCGGCATCAAGGGCAACTGGGGCAGGATCGCCGACGAAACAATCAGGGTCGTCCGAATTCCCGGTTTTGACACTATCGCCTGCTCGGGAAGCCACGTATCCTCCACGGGAGAGGTCGGTGATCTCTTCGTGACCGGGTACCGGGGAACCGCACCCGATTGGGAGATCAAGTTTACCGTGAATGGAGCCGAGATGCGCCGGGAATACAGCGAGACGGCACGAAGGCTTGTCCGCAGGATAGGCTGCAGGCTGAACCAGGTGGAAAACGTATTCATCAGCCTCCAGGAGGAAAATACGGCGCTCGGAAAAATGCTCGAAAGGGCGGCACAGTTTCTTGAATTGCCCATAACCGGGTACGAATGCTGCGGATATTCCATTGGCATCTGCGTTCTTCCGGGTTTTTCCCGTGAAATGGTGGCCGCACCGGCAAGAAAATGGTCCGAGGCTCATCCCGATGCTGTCTGCATTCTCCTGCTCCCGGAGCAGGACGGAAAAAACGGATCGTTCCTCCTCTACAGGGGAAAAAGCATATCCCGGGATTTTTCTCTGTTCCTGAAAGAAACCCATGCTATCAGCGGGAGGGGAGGCGGCAGGGCTGACTGGCTGAACGGAGTGTCTCCCGTGATGAGCCCTGAAGTCTGGATAGATGCAGTGAAAGAATATATGAACAGGCGGCCCTGATCCCGGGCCGCCTGTTCACCGTGATATCTGCATTCCCGCCTTGTGCTGTTTCTCTATTTGAAGGCCGGTACGGTCATTCCCTTTTCCGCGTAGAACTTCGCTGCTCCTGGATGGACCGGAACGGAAATTCCGTCCAGGGCGGTTTCAAGAGTGATATACTTCCCCTTTTCGTGTACTCTCTGAAGATCGGAGACGTTCTCCCAGAGTGCCCTGGTGAACCTGTACACCATATCCTGGGGCAGGGCGGCATCGCAGACAAGCATGGCAAGCACTGCCGGAGTCTGGACGTTTCGGTCGATCCCCTGGTAGGTCCCTGCAGGGATGACGTCCTTAACAAAGAACGGTTGCTCGCCAAGCAACACTGCCATAAAATCGTCGGTGAAGCTTACCAGGTCGATATCATGAGTGGCGGCGAGATCCGTGATGGATGAGGTCGGATATCCGGCGACCACGAATCCCACGTCGAGCTGCCCTTCCTTGAATCTCCTTGTGGTGCTGTTGAAGTCGAGAAAATCGGTGCTCATATCCGAGTATTTCAGCCCCGCGGCTTTCAGAACGGCCGACACATCTCCAAGCACTCCCGACCCCGGCGCCCCCACAGATACCCGTTTTTCCCTGATGTCTTCAATATCGTTGATCCCGCTTTCTTTTAGGATGATACAGTGGAGATGTTCGGGATAAAGGGATGCAACGGCGCGGATATTTTCCACCTTTTCCCTGAATGGCAGTATTCCCCTTGAAGCCCAGTAGGCCACGTCGTTCTGGACCAGGGCCATTTCCACCTGGCGGGTCCCTATGAGCATGATGTTGGCAGCGGAGGCGTTTCCCGTCTCTGAAGTCACCTGAAAATCAGGCACCTTCCTGGTGACTATTTCGGCGATCCCCCCGCCGAGCGGATAGTACGTCCCCCCGGTCCCCCCGGTTGCAATGGAGATAAAGGCCTTTGCAGCCCATGACCCGGTGGAAAGGAAGACTAAAAGCAGTACGGCCAGTGTGATACGCGCAGTTTTTTTCATGCGGAAGCCCCTTTCATTTCATATTGATGAAGGTATACCGCCTTTTTGAAGGAACAACTACTTCCCCCGCTTTGAAAGCGGGAAACCCGTTTCGAGGGGGGGATATCTTTCATCAATAGTATAAGACCTAAAAGAAGTGTGTTCAAGAAAATTTTACGTAGTTTTAATTCAATAATACAAAGTCGTTTCATGGGCTGAAGCCCATAATGGGATGCGAATATCTGTTGATTGAATGACTCTTTTCTCCCCTTCAACTATAATGAACCGTAGAAATCACCAGAGAGGAGCTGTTGGGCAGTGATATGGAAGAAGATTTTCAACACGCCGCAGGACGAACTGGAGGAAGAGACATCTGAAATGGAAACAGGGATCATCGAAGAATCGGAAGAAGAGCGGTTTCCCGAAAAGCATGGAAAAGGAAGGGATCCGGTGTCTCTTGATTTCAACGTCAGGGGCAGAGAATGGGAGAAAGACAGGGCGGGGATCGAACTGAACCTGAAAATTCACATTGCGGACGAGAGCCAGGTCGGGCGGGCAGCACTCCTCCTTGCGGCTACCACCAGCAATGACGCGGAAGTCATTTTCAAGAAAGAGCTTGCCTCCATCGGGTGGAAATCAGTTGCCACAGAGGTGGGAGGACTTGCGGGAGACCTTCCCCAGAAGATCACCAGGGCCCTGGTAGGTGCGTCGTTGAATGCGGGCGTTGTTGAAAAAAGAAGGAACGAGATGCATGCCCTCATGCATGCTGCCCTTGAAGCCCTGGAAGGGTTCCTCTCAGTAGGTATGCTCGAGGCGAGCGTGGGTGCGAAAATCGCCATAGTCAGGAACAGCAAGTGGATCTCCGTTGCGGTCATGGGAGATACCGCCTATCATGCTGTTGCCCACCACGAGAGGTGTGGCCTCGGAGTCATGCATATCTGAAAAAACGGAAAGGGGAAAAGTGGAGACTGAAATGACCCTTGCACCTCAGAAGTTCCTGTGATAAAGTTTCTGTTTGTTTGGTGACAATGAACGAGTCACGATTTTTTTCGGAGGTGTCACATAGATGAAAAAGGATATTCACCCGCGCTACGAGAACTGCACGGTGACGTGCGCATGCGGCAACACGTTCGAGACCCGCTCCACTGAAAAGGAAATCCGTGTGGGCGTCTGTTCTGCCTGCCATCCCTTCTACACCGGCAAAAAGGGCAGCCGTGTGCTCACTGAGGCCGGCCGGCTCGAGAAGTTCCAGAAAAAGTACCAGGGCATCAACTACGGCCAGCGGGAAACGTCAGACCAGTAGAAGGCGGAGGCGCTGCCTCCCCTTTTTTGAAAGCCGATTTTCAGCCGGAGCCGCCTGAAACGCGACCCTGGCTGTTTTTTCATTTTTTGCGGCCTCTGCAGCGTTGGAGGCGCCAGGCAGAAAGGGGAGAAACAAAACATGACATGCCGTGTTCTTCTCATTGCGTCAACACCCTCGCCTGATTCCGTTGTGGCGGCGGCGGCAAGGCTTTGCTACAGCGATGTCTCCGCTGCTGATCTTCTAGTGGATGGATCCTCCGGGAAAAACGAAAAACTGCTGGAGCACCTCTGGAAAAGCGGTCATTTTTCCCCCTTTGAGCATGCGTCCTTCACCTTTGCCATAGACGGGCTCAGCAGGGTGGCATCACACCAGCTTGTCAGGCACAGGATAGCCTCATTCAGCCAGCAGAGCCAGCGGTATGTGTCCATGGACAGCCCTGACGTCATAATGCCTTCGTCCATAGCCGGCAGTCCTGTATTTGCCGGGAAATTTTCGGACCTTGCAGACCAGGCACACCAGCTTTACCGCGAGATGGTGGAAGCGGGTATCCCGAAGGAGGATGCCAGGTTTATCCTGCCTCATGGATGGTCCACCCGGCTCGTTATGACCATGAATGCCCGTGAACTCCATCACTTTTTCACTCTCCGGCTTTGCCGGAGGGCGCAGTGGGAAATACGGGATCTCGCTGGAAAAATGCTTCGCGAGGTACGCCCGGCAGCGCCCCTGCTTTTCAGGACGGCCGGACCCACCTGCGTTATTTACGGGGAATGCAGGGAGATGAACCCCTGCGGAAAGCCATATGAATCTCTTGAATCCCTCCTGAACGAGGAAGAGTCCTGAGGTGAAGATGAAAAAAATACTGATGCAGCTTTTTCTCCTTCTTGCTGAAGGAGCTGAAGACCGCAGGATCCCCGTAGGGGGACAGGCGGTCATAGAAGGAGTTCTCATGAAGGGGCCCGCCCAATGGGGGCTTTCGGTAAGGAAACCTGACGGAATGATCGAAACAGAGACGTGGAGCAACCGTCCCTGGACTTCTGCCATGCCATGGAAGCTCCCCGTTATTCGCGGCGTGGTCACCATGATCGAGATGATGACGGTCGGGTTCAGGGCACTCGACAGGTCTGCCCAGATCGCCGTGGGAGAAGAGGAGAAGATCACCGCGAAGGAAATGTTTATCACCGCAGCGGTCGCAATACTTGCGGTGGTAGGGCTTTTCATAGCCCTTCCCCTGTGGCTTTCGGATCTTGCCGTAAGGGCATGGGGGATCGGGCCTCTCGGGAAGAACATTCTCGAGGGATGCGCCCGTGGCATTGTCTTCATCGCCTATGTTGCGGGGATCGGCATGTGGAGTGAGATCCGCCGGGTATTCAGCTATCACGGCGCCGAACACAAGACCATCAACGCCTATGAGGCCGGCGCCGAAATGACTGTTGCCGGCATCAGGAATTATTCACGGATACACCCACGCTGCGGCACATCCTTTCTGCTCATTGTTGTGGCGGTAAGCATCGTCGTTTTCTCCCTCGCCGGGCACGGCTCGATCCTCTGGCGTATCGGCAGCCGGATCGTTCTTCTTCCCCTTGTGATGGGCATCTCCTACGAAATCATCAAGGGCGCATCCTGCGCGGGGGTGCTTGGCCGGGTCCTCATGGCTCCCGCCATGTCCTTTCAGTACATAACGACCCGTGAACCTGACGAAAGCCAGATCGAGGTTGCACTCGCCTCCCTTGAGGCTGCTCTCGGGAAAAAGCTCGGACCAGCTTCGGAGGCGGCGGAATGAACTACATAGGCAAACTCGAAGAACTGGAAAGGGATTTTGATGCCATCGAGGCCAAGATGGCTGATCCCTCCATGCAGAAAAACCTGAAGGAACTTCAGACCCTCGCAAAACGCCATTCCCAGCTCCAGCCCGTGGTCGATAAATTCCGGGAATACAGGAAGATCGTCGGGGACGTGGAGGAGGCCAAAAGCCTGGTCTACGGCACAGATCCCGAGATGGCGGAACTGGCGCGGGAAGAGCTCGCCGATAAGGAACCTCTTCTCGAGTCCATTGAGCAGCAGATAAAGGTCCTTCTTCTTCCGAAGGACCCGAACGACGAAAAGAGCGTCATCATGGAGATTCGCGGCGGAGCAGGCGGAGAGGAAGCCGCGCTCTTCGGAGCCGATCTCTTCCGCATGTACAGCAGGTTCGCCGAGCGCGAAGGCTGGAAGATAGAGATCCTCGACTACAACGAGACAGGCATAGGAGGATACAAGGAAATCATCTTCCGGATCGACGGAAACGGTGTTTACAGCAAGCTCAAGTTTGAAAGCGGCGTCCACCGCGTCCAGCGTGTCCCCGCAACAGAGGCGGGAGGAAGGGTCCATACCTCCACCGCAACGGTCGCTGTTCTCCCCGAGGCCGAGGACGTGGACGTAGAGATCAGCACTGATGACCTGAAGATCGATACCTACAGGTCAAGCGGAGCCGGCGGCCAGTATGTGAACATGACCGACTCGGCAGTGCGCATAACCCATATTCCCAGCGGGATAGTGGTCACGTGCCAGGACGAGCGGTCCCAGCTTAAGAACAGGGTCAAGGCCATGGCCTACCTGAGGGCGAAGCTTTACGACGCACAGCTCCAGAAGCAGAACGATGAACTGGCGTCGGAGAGACGGGGCCAGATAGGTACCGGCGACAGATCCGAGCGCATCCGGACCTATAACTTCTCCCAGAACCGGATCACAGACCACCGTATCGGTGTCACACTCTACAAGCTTGACCAGTACCTCGACGGAGACCTGTACGATCTCGTGGATGCCATGACCGTAGCAGACCAGACGGAAAGGCTGCACACCATAGAGGCGGAATAAATGAACGTTTCGGAGGCCCGGAGATGGATAACCGGTATTCTTCGGGATGCCGGGGTGTCCTCCCCGGGCCTCGAGGCGTGTCTGATGATCTCCGAGGCATCAGACCTTTCCCGGTCAGCTGTCGCAGCGGATCCGGACACACCCCTGGGCCGGGAAACGGTCTCGCGCCTCGCGGACATGGTCAGGCGAAGGGCCGAAGGGGAACCGCTTCAGTATATTTTCGGCTCGTGGGAATTTTACGGCCGTCCGCTTTCCGTCGCCCCGAACGTCCTCATCCCGCGTCCCGAGACGGAGCTTCTCGTAGAAAAGGCCCTCGAACTGCTTCCGGAAGAAGGGATATTTCTCGACTGGGGCACCGGCACCGGGTGCATCACCATGGCGCTCCTCGGAGAGCGTCCCGGCCTTTCAGCCGTGGCAGCGGATGCGAACCCGGCTGCTGTCAGACTTGCCTGGAAAAACCTCAACGCCTCAGGCCTCCTTTCCCGCTGTTTTCTCTGGCATTCGAGGACGCCCGCCGATATCCCGGTTCCTCGGGACGGTTTTCACATGATAGTCAGCAACCCCCCGTACATCCCCACGGCACGCATCCCGTCCCTGATGAGGGAAGTGCTCCATGAACCACTCTCCGCCCTCGACGGAGGTCCTGACGGGCTTCTCTGGTACAGAAAACTCTTCGTCAGTGGTCCGGAACACCTTCGTCCGGGCGGATGGATGCTGTTCGAGATAGGGGATGGACCCCAGGGAGAGCAGCTTCGCGAAATTGCACCTTCTAGCCTTGAATTTAAGGGAATATTCCATGATTTGTCTGACAAGCCTCGCGTGGCTGCCTGGATTCGTGTATAATTCCCTGAGAATAGATGTAAAGTTTTCATCAGCGATACATAATGGACCAACATCTGGAGGGATAAAAACACGATGGAGAAGAGGGAACTGGTAATAATCGGTGCCGGGCCTGCAGGACTTTCAGCCGCCATATACGGAAGACGTGCCGGGCTTGATGTGCTGCTTCTTGAAAAAGGCGTACCCGGCGGTCAGATCAACATCACCGAGGAAATCGAGAACTGGCCGGGAGTGGAACATGCCACCGGACCCGAGCTTGCGGCCATGTTCAGGAGCCACGCTGAAAAATTCAAAACAGAGTTTCGCGATGTCGATGTAACCGCAGTTGAGGTTCGGGACGGGGTGAAAGTCGTTATCACCAATAAAGGCGAAATTGAGGCCGAAGCCGTAATTATCGCCACAGGGGCCTATTTCCGCAGGCTCGGATGTGAAGGTGAGGCCGAACATATCGGGCAGGGCGTCAGCTACTGCGCCGTGTGCGACGGTGCTTTCTTCGAAGATGAGGAGATCGCCGTCGTCGGCGGGGGGAACACCGCCGTAGAGGAAGGGGAGTACCTGACCACCTTTGCCTCCAAGGTTTACATCATCCACCGACGCGACGAGTTCCGGGCCGACCGTGCGGCGGTCGAGCGGGCGCTCTCCAACCCGAAGATCGTTCCCGTGTGGAATACTGTGGTGGAGAAGATCGAAGGGGACGGCATGGTGGAAAACCTCGTGCTGAAGAATATAAAGACCGGAGAGGTCTCCGATCTGCCGGTTGCGGGTGTTTTCATGTTCGTCGGCCAATCACCCCATGACGAGCCTGTGAAGGGCCTTGTGGAAGCCTCGAAAGGCGGCTGGATAAAGACCAACGATTCCATGGAGACCTCCGTGGAAGGTATTTTCGCAGCAGGCGACGTGCGGGACAAAGGGCTCCGCCAGGTCGTGACCGCTGCATCGGACGGCGCCATCGCTGCAATGAGCGCATCTGCCTACATCAACGAGCAGGTGCACCTTCGCTCCGTCCTTCTTGACCCCGAGCATGTGACCGCTCTCTTCTACTCCAGCATTGACCGGGAACAGGTGAAACTTTCAGATGAAGTGGAAGCCCTCGCCAGGGATGCCGGAATAAAAGTCGCCCTCATTGACGGATACAAAAATTCCCGCATGGTGGAAAAACTCTCCATTCCGTCTCTTCCGGCCATGGTCACGCTTGCTTCCGGCGCAGTCGAGAAAATGAAGACCCTTGAGACCGCAGCCGGAGCTTCCGAGTTTCTGAACCGCCAGTAATCAATCCGGGGGGCGCTCCGGCCTCAATGCGGGGCGTCCTCCTGAATCCGGGGAGGGCAGGCAATGATCCTCACTGTTACACTCAATCCTGCAGTGGATGAAGAATACATCGTGCCGGAACTTCGCCCGGGCGGCTGGATCCGGGCAGGCAAAAGCAGCCGGACCGCAGGGGGAAAAGGGATCAACGTATCGACACTTCTCGCGCAGTTCGGATTTGCCTCCACCGCCATGGGATTCCTCGCGGGGTTCAACGGCGAATATATCCGCCACGCGCTCAGCACCTTCCGCATAACGACAAACTTCGTTCACGTGCCTGGAGAAACCAGGACGAACGTCTACATAATTGACGAGACAGGTCATGTGGAAACAGGCATCTCTGAGCATGGCCCGGAGATATCTCCCGAGGCCATGGAGCGGTTCCGAAAGGTGTACTCCAGGATCCTCCAGAGGACACGCATGGTCATCATGGGAGGTTCTCTGCCTCCAGGGGCCCCGGAAGGCATCTTTGGCGAACTTGTGAGCCTTGCCAGGGAAAAGGGGATCCCTACGGTAGTGGACGCAGCAGGGCCTCCGCTTATGGCCGCGCTGGATGCCGGCCCTACCATGGTCAAGATCGATCATCGCTTTATGTCCAGGGTCATGGGAACGTCGCTCACATCTCTCGACAACCTTATTGAAGTCGTATCCAGTCTTCACGGCAAAGGCGTGGAATGGGCCATCGCCTCCTACAGGACCTACGGCGACGTTTTTTTCTCGCCGGCAGGCATATACCTGGCCCTTGCGGACCGGAAAAGTGTCCGATCCATCTTCTCCGCAAGCGACGCTCTTCTTGCAGGCCTCGTGATCGCACGGGAAGAAGGCATGTCGCCGGAGGATTCCATACGGTTCTCCATGGCCTCGGCCTGGGAGTGCTCAGCCCACACGGGAAAGGGCATACGAAGCAGGGAAGCCGTGGAGGAATACCTCCCCCTCGTCGAACTCGAACGCCTGGCATAAAAACTTCCCGCCCTCCATGCGGATATGCCGGCGTGGGGAGAGCAGCCCGCGGCTGCTGATGGGAGGAAGTGTGTCATGAAAAAAAACGGAAGAAAACTGTTGCCCCTCCTGCTTATTCTATTCCTGTTCTGCAGGCCGTTTGCCGTGCAGGGAGCGGATGAGCTGCAGAAAGAGATTGCCCTTGGTCAGAAAGTCTCGGCAGATGTGGAAAAACAGTGGGAGCGGGTCGCTGACCCCGCCCTTTGCGCCCGGCTCAACATGGCCCTCAACCGGATGGCTCCCTATTTATCACGCCCCCTTCCATACGAGGTACGGGTCGTCCGGGAGGACATGGTGAACGCCTTCAGCCTTCCCGGGGGAATCGTCTACTTCACCACGGGCATGCTCAACTTTCTCAGGTCCGATGCAGAAATCGCGGCCAT
>JAAYJB010000293.1 GCA_012523155.1 Synergistaceae bacterium
CTGTAGGTTACCTCGTCCGCGTCGGTTCGGATGAGGGACCGGCTGACCCTGTTTATGGCCCGGTAGAACGTATCCAGGGATACGGAACCCAACTGGTCGGGGAAGGTCTTTTGGAGCTCCGGGTAAAAGTACTCCCAGAAGGGCCGGCCGCGGGAGACGATGTTCTCCCACGTTCGGGACTGGGATTCGTGAAGGGCAGCACTTGTCCCCTGGGCCAGCGGTGTTCCTTCCAGCGCCGGGTCCACTCCCTGTTCGTACAGTGCATGGCCCGATTCGTGGGTGGTGGAGAAGAAGCCGTCCCCGAAATCGTTCTCCTGTATCCTAGTGGCAATTCTCACATCTCCTGAAGAGAATCTCGTCTCAAAGGGGTGATGGGTCTTGTCCTGCCGTCCTCTTGAAAAGTCGAATCCGAATCTTTTGATCACCATTTCCCCGAAGGCGAGCTGTTCTTTTTCGGGAAAAAACTGTTTCAGGCACGAGTCATCCCGGGGATCCTGTGCTGTTATAGCCTGCACGAGAGGCACCAGCCGCCCGCTCAGTGCCGAGAATATCTTCCTGATAGTGGTTGTTTTCATTCCGTAGTCGGCAAAATTGATCAGGGGGTCGGCGATATGCTCGTATCCCGGGAAAAAATCAGCCAGCCTGCGGCTAAGGTCAAGGGTTTTCTCAAGGAATGGAATGGTTTTTTTGAAGTTGTTTGCCGGCCGGGCCTCTGTCCAGGCCTGGTAGCCTGCCGAAGAGTGCTCGGAAAATAGTGCCAGGAAGTCCGGCGGTATCCTGACCGCCTTCTCGTACTCGCGCCTGGTCACCCGGATAAGCGATGCATCATCCGAATCGTATGGAAGGCTTTCGGCAAGGGGCTGCAGATCGTCGAGCAGTTTTCCCACTGCGGGGTCAATGAACTTCTCCTGGGCGATCCTCGCCATCAGGGCCACCTGGCGCCCCCGGGCCTCCGCCCCGCCGGGAGGCATGTACGTGGCCTGGTCCCAGTACAAAACAGCACCTGCGCTGTTCAGATCGCTCACTTCACGAAGGCGGATCTTCAGTTCACCGAGCTTGTGGGCAGATGAGGTCATTGTGGTCCTCCTGAAGAAATAGAATATCAGTGTGATTATATCTCCAATGATCCGTAAGCAGGGCAGTCTTGTGCTGCCTGATGTTGTCCCGGGACGGGTAAAAAGGATACTTCAGACAGCTTCTGAAGAAACTTCCGGCTGGCCCTGCGGTGTGAACGGATCTCTTTTTTCCTCCCGGCGGCGGCCCAGAAAGAAAACCGTCAGTTGAAAGATCACTATAGCGATCCAACCGATCCCGGTTGCCAGGCCGACCGCTTCCAGGCCCATTTCCGGTGCCAGCCAGTACGAGAGGATCACCCGCAGAGAAATGTGCAGGGTTGTCCCGATCAGGGGGATATTTATCCGTCCGCTGCCCCTGAAAAAACCGACGAAAGAACTTCCTATGTAGGACAGGACGTAGAAAAAGGAGAGGATCTGCATGTAGGAGACCCCCTCGGCAATGGCGGAGGTCTGGCCGGCGCCTACGAAAACAGTAACGCACGGTCGTGCTGTAGCGTACA
>JAAYJB010000294.1 GCA_012523155.1 Synergistaceae bacterium
GCCGCTCCCGCGGATTTGAAGAACTGGTCCAGGGGCAGCACCTGGAGGGCATTCTCCCCTGCGTCGATAATGAATACCTTCATTTGCGGCCAGATTTTTTCCATGTTCTCCAGCCAGAGATTGTTCAGCACCAGATCCGGGTTTTCCCGGTAGGCGTCCTGAAGGGAGCTGATCCTGGCCGCCTCGCCCTCCGCCAGGGAGATGCGGCGGAACTTGTAGGCCTCGGCCTCGTTGAGAAGTTTGTCGGCCTCTCCCTCCGCCCTGGACAGTATTTCGTTGGAGTACTTGTCCGCTTCGAGAATCATCCGCTCCCGCTCGGCCCTGGCGGTGTTGATCTCGCTGAAGGCCGCCTGGACAGCTTTCGGCGGGTTCACGTCCTGGAACTGGACCGCCACGATGAACACCCCGGTCTTGAGAAGATCCAGTTTTTCCTGGATGAGTTTCTTCGCCTCTGTCTGGGAGGCCTCCTTTTCGGTGGTGAGCACGTCGTCAAGTTCCCTGGAGGCGATGACCTCCCGGAGGGTCGACTCCGCCACGTCCCGGATCAGTTTTTCACGAGGGGCCCTGTCCTCGGGGAGGTTCACCACGAAGGAGACCGGGTCTCCCGCCTGGAACTGGAGCACCCAGTCGATCTCCACGATCTTGTTGTCCCCTGTGAGCATCTTGGACTCGTCGGGCCGGTCGGCAAAAGTCGCCGGCGGGCCGGGGTTCACCGTCCTGTAGCCGTATTCGAAACGCTGGATCTGCTCCGTGTTCACTATGGTGACGAGGTCGATGACGGGCAGCTTGAAGTTGATGCCCTGATCCGCCACGCCGGAGACCCTTCCCAGCCTGAAGACCACGCCCCGGGACCCTGCGGGAACGATGTAGAATCCCTGGTAGGCCACCAGGGCGGCAACGATCAGCAGAACCGCGTACTTGAGAAAGCCCAGGTTCAGCTTTTTCCTCTCTCTTGGCGGAGGCGTTCCCCACTCCTCACCGTCGAACCTCTGTTCCTTCCTTGCCCCCTTCTCAAGCATCCCGAGAAGTTCTTCAAAAAGATTTCTCATATTTCCCCTCCACTCCTGGAATGTGACTCTTTCCCCGAAAGGAATGCGAATCCGCTCCCGGCGGTGGATCGCGAAAAGCTGGCGTTTCTTCCTCCCGCCGGAGGCTGTCTTATTGTAGCCTATATCACGCCCCTTCCGCTATTTTTTCTCCTGCTCCCCTCTTCTTCCTGCGGCGGAACTGCCGGGGGAGAGAGGCACGGCAGGGTTTTTTCAGGGGAGGGAGTCTATTTTCTGAAAAAAAAGCGAATATAGAATGGAAAATCGTTGACGCCCCGAAGAAAGAGGCATATAATGTTTCATGTAATAAAGCAACGTCTTGCATAATGAGACATAAGGAGGGCCTCATGGATCCTTCAAGATATCTCAACCATTCCATCCTTCGCTCTCTGCGCATTCTGGAAGCTTTTGCGGAACCCCATCCATCCCTCTCCATTCCGGAAATCGCCAGGAGGGTCGGACTTCACCGGAGCACAGTTCACCGGCTGGTCGTCACCCTTGAAAGCGCGGGATGGCTGCGCAAACTCCCCGGCACGGAGAAATACACCCTCGGCATCAAAGTCTTCACCCTCGGGCGCATTGCCGACCAGGGGCTGTCCTCCTGTCAGTCCGTCCGTCCTCTTCTGGAGGA
>JAAYJB010000295.1 GCA_012523155.1 Synergistaceae bacterium
AGAGGAAAGGGATGCCGGGCGGACTACTCCGGAAAGCTGCGAGATCCAAAAATCCCTTTCAAGAATGGTGGAAAATGGATGCGGTGCCTGTGTCCTGGAGGCATCGTCCCACGGTCTTTCTTTCGGAAGATTGGAAGGCTGTTCTTTTGACGGTGCGGTTTTTACAAATCTCAGCGAAGAGCACCTCGATTATCACAAGACTCTGGAGGCTTATTTCGCAGCCAAAATGATTCTTTTCAGGGATTACATGAAGCAGAATTGGTTTGCTGCTGCGAACATGGACGATATATACGGGAAAAGGGTAGGGGAACTCTTCCCCCGGAACGTTTCTTATTTCGGTTCGGGAGAAAAGAATGGAGACTGCATCCGGGCGACACGAATCAGGAATTCACTCGCAGGGGCCGAGTTTTCAGTTTCTTTTCCTGGAAGCGGGGAAGAAATCCCGGTTTCCCTTCCGCTTCCAGGAAGGTTCAACGTGTATAATGCCCTCGGTGCGATAACCCTCCTCAAGTCCTTTATTCCCGATTTACATGCGGTTACCGGCGCACTCCTGACGATGCCCCAGGTTCCCGGCAGGCTTGAAAAATATTACCTTTCAAACGGAGTCTGCGTGATCATTGATTTCGCACATACACCAACAGCGCTAAAAAACGTTCTGGCGGAACTCAGGACATTATGTACCGGATCGCTTTTTGCCGTATTCGGTCATGGCGGGGAACGGTTCGAGGCGAACCGGTTCTCTCTTGGAGCCGTTGCTTCTGAATTCGCTGACAGAATAATCGTTACCATGGATAACCCGAGAAGCGAAGATCCTGGAAAAATCGCCATGCAGATACTTGAAGGGGTGAATTCCAGGGAAAATCCTCCGGAAACTTCTTTGGTGATCCAGAGGAAAGATGCCGTCAGAAATGCGCTTGATGAGGCTGGAGCAGGTGATGTCGTGGCAATAACGGGCAAAGGACCGGAGAAGTATCTTCATATCGGCTCCGATTTCATCCCCTATTCGGATAAACAGACTGTACTGGAGTGGACGGCGGAGAAGGGGCTGACCTGGAAATGAACAAACGATCATTCATCGCAGAACTTGCAGACAGACAATTGAAGGGTCCGGACGGGCCGGTGCCCCGCGCTTTTCTCGCTGACAGCCGCCTGGTGAGGCCCGGA
This sequence comes from Synergistaceae bacterium, assembly GCA_012523155.1. GTDB lineage: Bacteria > Synergistota > Synergistia > Synergistales > Aminobacteriaceae > Aminivibrio. The sequence continues at coordinate 1,165 of JAAYJB010000295.1, forward strand.
GATGGTTTTGTTGCATTCAGGGGAGAAAACACTGACGGGCATGAGTTTATTTCCAGTGCCGTTGCAAACGGCGCCTCCCTCATAATATGTGAAGATGATTCGAGGATACCTGAGGGAGTTGCCTCGATCCGCGTGGAAAATACCTATGAAACACTCCCGCTCATGGCGAAAAAACGGCTTGCCATGCAGCCTCAAACGGAGGTAATTGCGATCACGGGCAGCGTAGGGAAAACGACGACGAGAGAGTTTCTTGTGCGCTGTCTCTCCCCGTCGTTCAGGGTGCATTCTGCCGGGCACAGCTACAATACTCTTATCGGGTGTGCCATGACTGTTCTGTCTCTTCCCGTGGACGCGGAGGTGCTCGTCCTTGAAATGGGTACAAACCACCCCGGGGAAATAAGGGAGATGGTGAGTTTTTTCCCTCCCACCCTGTCGGTCGTAACAGAAGTTGCCCCTGCGCATCTTGAGGGTTTCGGTTCCATTGAGGGAGTACTGGATGCGAAGATGGAGATCACGGATTCTGAAAGGATAAAGGCTTTCTTTTTCAACGGTGACAATCCCCTTTTAAGAAAAAGCGCAGCTTCAAGATCTGGAATGCTGAGCTATTCCGTGGGCTTCGGGAAAAGCGATTTCCAGGTGCAGGGTCTTGAATTTCACGTAGAAGAAAACTGCCCCAGGCTTTCCTTTGACTTCAAATATCCCGGAGGCGGATCTTTTGTCCAGGCCCAGACTTTCGGGGCACACAGTGCGTATGCGCTGGGTTTTGCCCTCGGCGTCTGTTTTTATCTCGGCGCTTCCAGGGAGAAGGCCATCGCCGCGATCGAGAATGCACAGTCACTCGAGGGGCGGGGAAGGATCCTGACGCTTCCACCGGGGATCACGCTTATAGATGACTCGTATAACGCCAACCCTTCGTCGCTGTCCGCTTCCCTGTCCGCTGCTTCTTCCATTTCTGCGGGAAGACGGTTTGCCGTCATAGGTGAGATGCTTGAACTGGGAAAAAGCGGCGTGGATTTCCATGAAAAAATCCTTCCGATGCTCTCTCCGTTTGACAAGGTCTGGCTTGTGGGGAATATGTGGAAGGAAGTTTCAAAAAATGTCAGCCTCAGCGAAAATCTTGTTCTATGGAATGACGTGCCGAAACTGGGAGTGTTCCTTTCAGGTGAACTACGGAAAGGGGATGTGCTTCTTGTCAAAGGTTCCCATGGGAATCGGCTGGACAGGATAGTGTCCTTCCTTGCGGGGGGGAATTTACGATGAAATTTGTCTTTGTATTCCTGACGGCACTGATTTTAGAAGTGTTCCTCCAGTCACGCTGGATAAGCGCCATGAAAAGATGGCGCGTGAATCTGATCCAGAAAGCCTATGGTCCCCAAAGCCATATCGAGACGAAATCATCAACTCCGTCCATGGGGGGCGTAGTGTTCACTACCGTGGCTCTTTTCAGCGTCATTCTTATTGGAGTCTTTGTTTCAGGAGGATGGAATGATCTTGCTTCCTTCTGGTTTTTCCCCGCAGGTGCCGCCGCCATCGGCTTTATCGATGACTGGATAAAATTCAGGATGAAATCAAGCGAGGGACTTCCCAGTCTTTACAAATTGGGTGCCCAGGTGCTTCTTGCTGTGCCGTGGTGCATTTGGATGGCACTTTCAAAAGGTGGTATAAGCCTGTGGCCCGGCATGATCCTCCCGGTATGGATATCGGTCCCCCTGACCTCGTTTCTGGCCATCGGCATGCTCAACGCCGTAAACGTTACAGACGGTCTCGACGGGCTCGCGGCAGGTGCTGGGGTTATTTCCATGGCAGGAGCCCTTGTCTGGCTGCCCCTGGCTGATCCCTTCTTTTATTCGGGGCTTGCCGGTATTTCTATCTATACAGGGTTTCTCTGGCACAACGCCCATCCGGCGAAAATATTCATGGGGGATGTGGGCTCCCACTTTCTTGCCGGCCTGATCATAAGCCTTGCGGTCTGTGGTGATTGCCTCGCTGCAGTCATCCCCCTGGGCTTTCTTTTCGGAATCGAGATCCTGTCGGTTTCCGCACAGCTGATCGCTATCTACGGATTTAAAAAGAAAATTTTTCTGATGAGCCCTATTCATCATCATTTTGAGCTTTTGGGGTGGGGGGAGACGCAAATAGTGACCCGATTCCTCGTGATCCACGGCGTGGGATTGACTGTTGCGGCTGCGCTGCTTTCAGGAGTTTTCCGCGGCTGATCCGCAGCCCAAGACTGCCAGGATGTGGAGATGGAGAAAATGTCCGGAAAAACATTGAACGGAAAAAGAATTACCATCATAGGTGCCGGAATCAGCGGCATAGGACTTGCTTCCCTGGCTGCAAGGCTGAAGGCTGCTGTTTTCGTCTCTGATAAAAAAGAGATAGACCGAGAGACGGAGAGGGTGCTCCAGTCCTACGGGGCCGGTTTCGAAGGGGGAAGCCACTCTGAGAAAGCATTTGAAGCGGATCTAATGGTACTCGGTTCAGGCATACCTCCGAGGGCAGCGGTAGTGCTCGAGGCGCAGAAAAGAGGAGTACCTCTGTGTGGAGAACTTGATTTTCTGTTCCCTTATCTCGATGGAAGAATAATCGGCGTGACGGGAAGCAACGGCAAAAGTAC
>JAAYJB010000296.1 GCA_012523155.1 Synergistaceae bacterium
GAAAATAGTTGAATATCTCAGGAAGGAGGGGACCTGTTCATGTCCCTGAAGTACGCAATAGAAGCCTATGAATTGCTCGACAGTCCCTCGGCGTCTGGGGAATCCGTACGCTCCGCCATGATTGACGCCGGAGTTTCCCCTGGAAACATCACCGTTAAAAAAGTGCAGGGGCCGAAAGGGCACACAGACTTCATCAAGGTCTGGTTCCCGGGAAGAAGTGGAAAACGTGGAGGAGGAAATGCGCCAACCCTCGGCATTGTCGGACGGTTAGGCGGGATCGGCGCACGTCCGGAGAGGATCGGGCTGGTGTCAGATGGCGACGGCGCGGTGTCCGCTGTGGCTGCAGCCATGAAGCTGGGCCGAATGAACAGTCTGGGAGATGTGCTCGCCGGAGATGTTTTCATCTCGACGCACATTTGCCCGAACGCCCCGACGAGGCCCCATGACCCGGTCCCTTTCATGGATTCACCCATCAACATGGCCATAGCGAACAGCGAGGAAATGAGCGACGAACTCGACGCGGTCCTCTCCATCGATACCACACGGGGAAACAGGGTTATCAACTGCCGGGGGTTCGCCCTGTCGCCGACCGTGAAGGAAGGGTACATCCTCCGTGTAAGCGAAGATCTGCTCTCCATCATGGCCAGTGTCACCGGCCGTGCCCCGGTCGTCTTCCCTCTCACGACCCAGGACATCACCCCCTACGGCAACGGGCTATATCACCTGAACAGCATCCTTCAGCCGTGCACAGCCACAAAGGCACCGGTAGTGGGCATTGCGCTGACAGCCGAAACGGCTGTGCCGGGATGTGCGACCGGATCCTCACAGGTGACCGATATCGAAATGGCCGTACGGTTCACTATCGAAGCCGCCAAGGAGTTCGGTGAGGGGAAACTCAGCTTCTACAGCGAGGATGAGTTCCGGCTGCTTGTGCAGCTCTACGGCCAGATGAACCATCTGCAGACCATGGGAAAAGCGTCCGGCTGAAGACGATGAAATGCCAGTTTTCCCTGACAGTCACCGAGGGGAAGCGCCTGATCGCGAAGGCTATCGCATCACTTCCTGAGGTCAGGCACGCCCTCGGGGAAGGACTGATCCTCCTCAAGGGTGGCACTACTGTTTCCGCCCTTTCAGAGGAGTTGTGCGGACAGCCCCTGCGGATATCGGGACGCATTACCCCCAGGGGCACCGTTTCCTCGGGGGCTGCTGAACCTGTGGGCGCTCATTCCCTGCTTCTGAGAATGGGAGTTCCCGAGACCGCAGACGGACGGCTTGCTGACATAGGCCGGGAAATGGGGCCGGAGGACGTGTGTGTGTGCGGCGCAAATCTCATCGATATTCATGGTGCCGCCGCCATGATGGCCGGAAAGGACCTCTGCGGCGAACCGGGAAGCGTGATCCCGGTCCTTCAGTCGGAAGGAGTTCGATGTTTTGTGGCCGCAGGCCTGGAAAAACTCTCCCCGGTACCCCTGGGGAATGCCTGTACCGGAGCAGGACGAAAGGTCTCGTCCTGGTCAATGGGAATGTCCGTGGGGCTTGTGCCGATACCCGGGAAAGTCATCACGGAGATGGATGCCCTTTCAATCCTCGGATTTCCGAAGATGTGGCTTATAGGAAGGGGAGGGATTTCAGGGGCTGAAGGTGGATCCACGTTCATTGTCGAAGATGACCGGGATGAAAACATCACCGCGCTTCTCAGGCTGATCCGGGATATGAAAGACACTGCGCTCAGCGGTGTGGAATCATCACTGAAAGAATGTATCACGTGCGGCCCGAACCGCCGGTGGCACTTGGGATGCGTGTACGGGCGGAATGCCCGTTTCAAGGAGGAGATCCAATGAAAAAAGTAATTGGAACGGTGACAATAGGGCAGTCGCCGAGGACTGACGTAATACCCGACATAGCCACGATCCTCGGGCCGGATGTAGAAATACTGGAGGCCGGAGCCCTCGACGGACTTTCCCGGGAAGAGATAGGCGCATTTGCACCGGCAAAAGGGGATTATGTCCTGGTGACCCGCCTTTCGGACGGTTCTTCCGTACAGGTGGCTGAACAGCACATCACTCCGAGGATTTTCGAAAAAATCACTACCCATTTCCGTGAAGGAATTCCCGTTGTGCTTCTCCTCTGCACAGGGGAATTTCCTGA
>JAAYJB010000043.1 GCA_012523155.1 Synergistaceae bacterium
ATTGTTTTCCCCGATTTGAGCGGGGTGAGGAGTTTCAGGATGATCTCGGTTTTCTCTGGTACGACGAGTGTTTGGGCGCCGGCGGCACCTGAAGGAATGAGCGGGGCAACAAGAAAGAGAGCAAGTATGGAGACAAGGAACAACCTGTTTTTCAAAACATTTCCTCCTTCCAGAGATAAAGGGGCACGAACGGGAACGCGGCTTGTTTCCTGTTACGGCATCGCCTCCTCTTGGTAAGAATCCTCCGCTGATGTAGAAAAAACGCCGGGTACAGCAAATTCATGTTCAGGAATTACTGCAGGTCCCTCATCCAGATAGATCTACAGGAACTTTTCAAGAGTCATGAGCCTGTTCAATCGTCTTCCCTCCCTTTACTATATATGTAATTTCGGTGAAAAATTTAATTTAAATGTTATCTCCCTGCCGCGGAAGGGCAAATAAAGGAGAGGCGGCATTTGCCTCCTCTCCGTCACATGATGAAGGAAATTATCAACCGGTTATTTCCACTGTGTGATGACCTGTTCAAGCTGTTGGTTGAAGCCCATCTTTTTTTTCATTTGCTGCAGCCTGTCACAGATCCTTTTTTTATCAGCTTCGGATACTTGTGATGGAGAGAGTCCGTAGGCTTTTAACCTTTCGGGGATTTTTTTTACTGACACGCCCCCGTCAAGCTCTGCAAGAAATTTGTCAATGGTTGTAAGCTCCCTCTTTTGCTGGACGGCCTGTTTCTCCGGCTTCGGCTTCTGTGGTTTAGCGGGTATGGGCGGCAGAAGGGAAAGGACTTTTCCCTCGTTTTGATTCTTGTTCTTCGAGTTGGCAAACTCATTCTCCCTTGATCCTCTGCCAATCACCGGGTAGCGAAGTTCATGGTTCCAGGCGGATCGAGGATTCGCCATTGCCTTGAGTGCGGCCAAGGCATCGCATTTTTCCCATGTCTGACTTTCTCCAGTATTAGCATACCAGGAATTCATTTTCTCGGTGAAGGTCTTCATACATTCTACAACATCGGGATCCTGTTCTTTCCGAGGGTCGCACCATTTCAGCCTGTTCCCTGCAATGGAAACCGTGACGGCGCCGTATCCGTAGGGTTTCGCCATGCCGAGACTGTGCCTGAGATTAGCCTCGCCTCCCCAGGTGAGCGCCCAGACCAGTGCGCCGAGTTCTGCGGGTTTCAGGTTATGTACATGGACCGTACCAAGGAATGATGTTCCCGCTGGCAGAGGCTTGAACCGTGTGGAGACCTTTTCCTGTTCGGATTCCGGTTTCACGGGTTCTGTCACGCCGTCATTGCGGATAATGTATCGTTTCCATCCCCGGATCTCGGCCCTGTCATCCATGTAAGTGTCGTATTTCCCGCTTTTTAGTGCCCCGTCTTCATCCGTTTTCTGCCTGATGTAATTGGGATAGAATGTCGGTTTTGGTGCACCGAGTATGGTATCCACATTTTCAAGGGTGACCGGATCTCCCTGGGCGGTAAGTGTTTCAACGGAAACTCTGCCCCTGAGGGCATCCGTATCTTCAACCCTGCCGAACAAAGTTTCTCCGAAGTCCAGCCTGTTCCCTTCCAGGTGGTCCGCCGATGTGTGGGCTACTGTTTCAAGTATTGAATTCGTGTAGGGAAAACGGTACATCAGCGCGAGCCCCATAGAATGGATCGAATGCCCTTCTATGAGGACAAAGACCGGGATCTTATTTCCATGCCTTAGTTTTTCTTTCCAGAAACTCCATTCTGTATTGGGTTTCCTGTTTTCGCCTAGTTCAGAGTGAGCGAAGTCGAAATCTTTCTTGACCTGGTCAGGCACGGGGATAGGTGAATCCTGATCGTCAAAGAAGATGAACTCCATGTGTTTTTTGCCCGGCCTGCCGTCCCTAGGGGCCGGCTGACCAGTGAGCACAATGGTTCCCTTTTTGTTCCCAGTTCCCAGCTTTTCAGCTTTTCTATAAACGAGATTTGTTCCTCTGCTGTGTTTGTGGGATTCTTCATCCCCGCAGGTGAAAGACATTTCAGTATATGGGGGGATAAGCGCATATTTTTCTTTTGCAGGTCCCCGCCTTCCGAGAGGGCTGTTATTCCCCAGGTTGAAATGTCTTTCAAGATCCTCTTGCTCCACCCTGGCGAAGTCGCATAGAGTTATGTTCCAGTCGTTTTCTTTTCCTTCCGTCAGCCATGCGGCACGAACTTTGGGTCTGTAACCTCTGCCAGTGATCTCCGTGATTTTCGACGTATAATCGCTGTTATAAAGATCCCGCATGGCGTACCTGTGGTCACTGACCCGTGAGGCCTGGCCTTTCGTTCCGGCGATTTTTGAGAACGTGATGATCTCGATGACGCTCCGGAGCATCCCCTTGATAGAGGTTCCCGGGATGGCGTAAGGCCCCCCTGGAGCTGCGCGGAAGAAGTCGCTGTAGCCCGGGTCGTTTCTTCTCTGTTCCGCATCATCCGGATGGTCTCCCCCGTTTCGGATGTAGACAGGTGATCTTGCGGTCACCTTTATCTCCAGAGTGCCGCTGATGCCGTCAGAAAAGGGGACATCCATGGAGACCCGGTCGGACCATTCCGGAAAAAAAACATGCTTCGAGAGGGGAACGAAATTGTATGGAGAAGGTATTGTGTTCATGATCTGTCCTCCTTTCCGCGTTTCGAGAAGCCGGAGAAACGGAACGCTTCTGGCCGTATCTCCCATTGACCGAAAACGTCCTTTTTTGTCCAGTAGGTTTCGTAGCACAGGGTGCCGCCGCCGTCCCTCCTCCGGAATTCGGTCGCTGCGAGAAGATCTGTATCGTCTCTCGGTGGATGTTTTTCTATAAAAGCAAGTATCCAGCCATCTGGATCCTTCGTGAGGGAAATGCTTATATCTCCTCGTACGGCTTCAGCCTGTACGGGCCAGCCTTCATTTGTTCCCAGGGGGGAATTGTCCTCAAAGGTAAGGATTTCTTTTTGTTCCGCAAGCTGGATCCATCCCTCTCCGCCGAATTCAGAGATACGGCGGAGCGCTTCTTCCGCTGTGGAAACGGCCTCTGTCCTTACCTCCAGAAATCCCGGCACAAATGTGTGAGGAAGTTCCCTGAACGCCTTGTTCAAAATTTCGTGGGTTTTGAGTGTGTTCATTCTGTTCACCCCTCAATGGCTGTCTTCATGTAATCGGGCCATTCCACCGGCGCGTCTGCCCTGAAGTATCCGAGACCCCTTCCGCTGCCTGCGCCTAGCTGAAGGTTCCCTTCCGCCAGTTCAAGAACTGCTGACCGGAATGCCTTCAAAACATTGTCACGGTCCTCCATGTTCGTGGTGTCGGCGATAACAATGCGCAGATCAATGGGGTTCCCTTTCCAGAGAGGACGTTCACTGAAGAGAACCTGGTCACGTGCTCCTCCGGTGAACCTGTCGATTCCCACATGGGGCACGAGCCGGGAAAGATGATCCCGCGAGAGGTAGATATCGTCAATGAAGACTCTCCCGGCCTTTCCATCGGTCGAATTCGTTTCTTTCGGACCGTTCACTGAAATGTCCCTTTCTTTGGAGAAACCGAAAAGCTCTCTGACGGCAGTATTTCCTTCCCCGCAGAAACCTGGGATGCTCTCAGGTGAAAGGGTGTCTGAGAAAACTCCCTTCAGGGCGTTGTAGTGGAAGGCTACCCGGTGAGAGAGGGCTCCTTTGACAGACGCCGCTGGAATGACGATCAGGTCGTCCTCAACCTTGGCTCCGTCTCCGCTCCAAACGATACGGCAATCTCTTAATGGGGCCATATCTGCGTCTCCCCGCTGTTCAGGCAAATCGTATCCGCCGCCTATCATCCAGAAACCGCAGGGGGAAAGGGAAAGAATGATGCTTTTCTCTGCCACGTGCTGCCCTGCGTCGATTTCTTCCAGCAACGGCGACGGTTCCGACAAAGCGACGGGGTGTTTGATATACGAATCAAAGTCTGACCGGAGATCGAAGATCCTTCCTTTCAACGAGATCAGCCTGCATGCTCCATATCCCCGGCGGGTCTTGCCACCGAACCGGAGAGGGATCGTAGAAAGGAGCGAGAGCAGTTTCTCCCATAGCGGGGATTCCTCAGCGGTTCCCGAGAGTTCGAGCTCGAATGTGAAACGATGACCGGCGCATACCGCCTGTTCATCGAACTTACCGTGTTCTTCAGCGCTCGAGGCGCCCTTGTGGTTGATTCGGACGTGGTCGCGTATGGAAGGGATCCTGGCTTTCGCGAGGACGGGATCGTCATGTCTCTGGAGCGGCACGATACCTTCCACGGGGGCGTTCTCGCAGTCATGGATACATCCCCAGGAAACAGTGAGCCGTGAGCCCTCCCCTTCATCACCTTTCTGGAAACCGAAAAGCCTTTCTTCATCATCTGCTGAAAAGGTTTCCCGGAAACGTGCCCGGAGAACACCCGCGATGCTCGATCCGGGAAGGGCAGGAAAACCATTGGCATCCGACACGAAGACAGCATCGGCGGTATCCCCCTTTCTGCCCGCGCCGACGAGGAAAGGGGTCGTAAATTCAATGACGGCACGGAGGACGTATCGGTGCGTGTACAGGAAGTCAATGGTCATCGTCCGGAAGCCTCCTTTCGTTCTTTTCGGGAAAGATTTCTCGACATTTCCACAGATGCGTGGAATAAAGCGAGACAGGCAGCAGCAGGGGCCTTTTCCCCGTAGCTTTTGACGTCGTCGGACATCTGTGCGTAAAGGCTGGTCATTTTGCCTTCTTTCCGTACCTCGCCAGTCCAAACGCGTGAACGGAGATCCATGGTACAAAA
>JAAYJB010000297.1 GCA_012523155.1 Synergistaceae bacterium
ATGGGGAAACCCATGGCGAAGAACCTTCTCGCCGCAGGGAAATCCCTGATCGTGTACGACGTCGTCCCCCAGGCAGTGGAAGAACTTACGGCTGCGGGAGCGGAAAAAGGGCTCAGCCCGAAAGATGTTGCTGAGAAAAGCGGTCTGGTCATCACCATGCTCCCAAATTCTCCTCATGTCCGCGAAGTGGTGTGCGGGAAAAACGGAATTCTGGAAGGCGTCAAAAATGGGCAGCTCATCGTTGACATGAGCTCTATCGCCCCTCTCGTGAGCCGGGAACTCGGAGCCCTGCTCGCGGAAAAGGGTGCGGAAATGCTCGACGCTCCCGTAAGCGGAGGACAGGAAAAGGCCGAAAAGGGAACCCTCGCCATCATGGTCGGCGGAACCGAGGCTTCCTATGACAAGGTGAAGGACATTCTCGCCGTCATGGGGAAAAGCACGCTCGTGGGTGAACTTGGCGCAGGGCAGACCACGAAGCTCGTCAACCAGAGCATCGTGGCCGTGAACATAGCGGTAGTAGCCGAGGGAATGGCCTTCGCCAAGAAGGCCGGAGTGGACCCTGAGAAGGTATTCAACGCCATCCGCGGAGGACTCGCGGGAAGCCAGTGCATGGAAGACAAGGCCCCCAGGATGTTCGAGGGAAGGTACAACCCAGGGTTCAGGATCAATCTCCATATAAAGGACCTGAACAATGTGCTTGAGACAAGCCATTCTCTCCACGTCTCCATGCCCCTTACGTCACAGCTCATGGAGATGTTCCAGAACCTTGCCGCAGACGGGCACGAGACCCTGGACCATGGCGCCCTCGGCCTCTTTTACGAAAAACTCAACGGGCTTTCACTGAAAAAATAGGAACGACAGCGCTTCTGCGCAAAAATTGCGCACGCTGGTCTCCAGGGGAGGGATCAAAGGGGAAAGAAACTATGCTATGAGACTCTGAGTGTTTTTGCGGGATATGAAAGCTTCTGCTGCACAGGAACCAATACCTGAAAAAAGGAGTGGTCATTGTGAAGAAGTTCATTTCCATTATTGCCGTTGTCTTCGTTCTTTCAGTTGTTCTCGGAGGGGCATCCTTCGCCGCGGACAAAATTTGGCCCAAGGGTACGCCCACAGTCATCGTAGGATTCGGTGCCGGCGGCGGCACAGACACCTCGGTACGTCCCATGGTCGCCCTCATGTCCAAGTACCTCAACGAGACCATCAACGTGGCCAACATGCCCGGCGCCGCAAGCGCGGTGGCGGCCGAGCACGTCCTGGGCCTTCCCGGTGACGGCTACACCATGTTCGCCACAGGCTCGGGCTGCTTCGGAGGCTTCAAGATCAAGGAAACCTCCAATTCCGGATGGGAAGAGTGGACGTCGTGGCATCCTTTCCAGGGGCCGGCAGCGATCCTCGTCGGCGCAGACAGTGACATGAAGACCTTTGACGACGTCGCAAACGCTCTCAAGGAAGGGAAAATCAACATGGGAGTCTCCGGCTACGGCAACGGACCTCACGTGATCATGCAGGCAATTGCCGAAGTGGCGGGCATCAATGAAATCAACTATGTCACCTTCGACGGCGACAGGAATGTGGCCACAGCAGTCCTTGCCGGAGAAGTCGAAGCAGGTATCGTAACATTCTCATCGGCAATCGACATGGCCCAGGCCGGAACAATCCGCGCAGTGGTAGTCATGATGAAGGTCCCCATGAAGATCACCGACACCATCACCATAGATCCCATAGTGAAGGTCCTTCCCGGAAGCGAAAAGATCCCCGACCTGAGCGAAACCTGGCCCATCTGCATCCGCCGCGACGCTCCCCAGGAGATCAAGGACAAGATAACGGAAGCTTTCCACTGGGCCCTCAAACAGCCGGAAATACTTGAATACACAAAGCAGAAGGGACTCAACATCGTCGGACTCACCGGCGAGGAAGCTGACCGTTTCATCTCCCTGCAGATCTCCGGTTACTCATGGGTGCTTTTCAATGCGGGCATGGCCGAGAAATCCCCTGCTGATTTCAACATTCCCAAGCTCGCTGACTGGGATTGGGAGACAGAGAAGAAGAAGCTGAACAAATAACATGACAGGAAGAGTGCACAAGGGTTCCGGGGCGGACTACATCTCCGCCGTTTGCCTGATCGTCTTCGGGGCGGCGTTCTCCATCGCTGCCCTGAGGATGCGGGTATTCAACAACTCCATTCTCGTCTCCCCCGGGCTGTTTCCTCTCATACTGGGAGGAGTGTTCATCCTTCTGGGCTTGCTCCTCTTCCGCTCCGCCGCAAAACGGGGCGGGAGGGAACAGGCCCTCCATGTCCTCGGAAAAGAGAACCTGAATGCTTTCTTCTCCTCGCCGAGAGTCAGGAAAGGAACGGTACTCCTCCTCCTTGTCGTCGCGTATGTTGTGGCCGTGGGACATCTCCCGTTTCTCTGGGCAACAGCAGCATATCTCATCGTCACATTCTTTTACCTCAAGGCCATGAAGCTTCACTGGAGCATTCTCCTGGCCTTCGCTGCTGCCTGGGCGATCACTGCAGC
>JAAYJB010000298.1 GCA_012523155.1 Synergistaceae bacterium
CAACTCCAAGTTTCCATGCGACGGGAGCTATGATGGGACCGAGGACGACAACGGAAGCGTAATCATCCATGAACATCCCGTTGATGAGGAGAAGGATGTTTATCAGCAGAAGGAAAGACCATTGAGGCAGGTTGGAGAGAGGCCCGATGACTTTATACACGACCTGTTCGTTTGCTATGGCCCATGCTGTTACAGTCGCACTTCCTGCAAGAAGGATGACAAGACCGGAAGTGAGGGCTGTCTCCTTAAGAATTTCGGGAATGTCAGACAGCTTGCCTTCCCTGTATACGACAAAAGTGATGATAAATGCGTATACGGCGGCGATAGCGGAAGATTCTGTCACTGTAAAGATGCTTCCAAAAATTCCTCCCAGGATAATTATCGGCAGAAAGAGCGCCGGCAAAGCCCTGCGGAACTGTTTCCACTTCTCAGGCCAGGGAGCCCGTTCGTGGTTCGGATACCCTCGTTTGACGGCTATACGGTAAACGGTAAACATCTGTGCGAGAGCGATAAGGAAGGCTGGAATGATTGCAGCAAGGAAAAGTCCCGCAATGGAGGTCCTGCCGACTGAGACACAATAAATGATCATAAGGACGCTCGGGGGCATTATCGGTCCTAGAAGAGAGGCGCTTGCCATTACTGCAGAACTGAAAGCAGGCGTATATTTTTCTTTTTTCATCATGGGTATAAGAAATGATCCGAGAGAAGCAACTTCCGCCAGGGCCAGACCCACTATCGATCCCATGAAAAGACATGTCCCTATTGTAACCAGCGCGAGAGCTCCCTTGACGTGCCCTATAAAAGCGTTGACAAAATCGATAAGAGCTTCGAGAAGGTGTCCTTTAAGCATGAATTGGCCGGTCATCACAAAAAAGGGAACCGCGAGCAGGGAGAAACCGTTCATTCCTTCAAACATGCGCTGCGCTACGAGAAGCTGGGGATATCCTCCCACAAGAAGGTACATGCTGGAACTCAGAATCATGTTGAATGCGATGGGAAAACCCATGATCAATAAAAAGACGAAACAGCCAACGAGAACAAATAATTCCATTATTTAACCCTCCTCATTCTATTTCGAACGGTAGCTCTGTGCTGTTTTATCAAAAAGAGCGAACTCAATCAAACAAGGAGACGGTTCTTTAGTAAACTTGTGAATCAATCGATAATCGATTTTTATCATTCCATGTCAGGAGCTCTTTGTCAAGAAACCGATTTCGTTAAAAAATTCACTCTTGTTCGAAATGGGAATTTGAGAATATTAAATTATCCCCAGAGCGGTCCTTGAGATATTCTTTGTGTGCGCCAACAAAAAAATCCTCAAACACCGGCAAAGAGGGGCACTCTTATGCTAAAGCCTTCGAGCGTGTTCAGTCAATTGCTACTGAGGTTTTCTGCTACTGAGGTTTTCTCCATTGTGAACTTTGAAAAACTGGTCACCAAATAGGAGGAGGAGCGTAAAGCCAACGAATTAAGGTCTAAGACGCAGCTTATTTACATGCTCTTCTGTGTGCGCCCGTATGGCGCGATCGAAATACCCGTTACCCGCATTATACAAGAAAGGAGAAGAAGAGGTCAGGACCAGGACAGGAAGAAACACAGGGAAACGGGGCTGCCCGCGCTGCGGCGGGTATGAGTCTGGGCGGCAGTGACCCTTCGCCCGCCGAAGGGGTGATGTAGCCCGCCGACAAAGGGAACTGAGGCGAGACCGTTAAGCCAAGAGAGTTCTCGAGACTGAGCGTCGAAAGGTCGAGGAACACGAACCGATTCATCCGCATCCGAGGGTTGAAGCATGACCGCATCCTACACGGTCCGACAGGATGCATGCGGAGGGAGGTACCCGGCGACGGGAAGAAGCCTCCGAAACTTCCTGCCGATGACAGAACTGCAGGAAGTAGAGCGACGGGGAGAACGCAGCCAGACCGTCGAC
>JAAYJB010000492.1 GCA_012523155.1 Synergistaceae bacterium
CCGGATGTTGTAACTCTGGCTCTGTCCATCGACTGTGAGCGCAGTCCGGTTACCGTTGGCGTCGTAGCCATAGCCCAGCAACCCGTATAGCCCGGCTGCCTCGACCAGTCGGCCCACCCGGTCATACTCCAGCCCCTGCTGCAGACTGCTGTCCAACAGGTCAGTGATGCTGCTGATATGCGAGTCGGGTGTGTAGGCGTAGGTCAGCTGATGGACGCCGGGAACCGTGATCGCCGTGGTGCGGTAGTTCAGGTCATGGTCACGGGTCTCCACCAAGCCATTGCTGCGGGTGATGCTCGTCACCGGGCCGAAGGGTAAACGGCTTATCTGGCTGGCCACATTTCGGTTTGTGAATCCGGTTCGAGTGGTCACCGAGACTACTCCCCCGGCTGCATCGCGCTGATAGGCCACTTCCCGGCCACGGGGATAATGGATCTTCAGCAACAGGCCAGCGCCGTCATACTCATAGCTGGTAGTGAAGCTTTTGCCGTTGATGCTCCACTCCTCATAGGCCAGATAGCCCACCGGGGTATATCCGAAGGTCCTGACCCCGTTGCCATCGTTCACAGAGGTCAACCGGCCAATGCCATTGGCCACCGAGGTGCTGTCATACCCATACAGAATGGCAGACTCCCCCGGAACGCTGCTGCTGACCATGGTCAGGCGGTTGAGTGCATCGTAGGCGTAGGTGGTTACCTGGCCCAGGGCATCAGGGCGTGTGGCGACATTCCCAGCCGCGTCATAGGTAAAGTAGGTATTGCCAGTGTCCGGGCTGCGGATCTCGGACACCTCACCAAACCCGTTATACCGGTACTGGGTTCTGCGTGAACGCGGGTCGGCCACTTCTGACAGGTCACCGCTGTTGGCATAACTCTGGCGGACAATTCCGCCCTCAGGATCTGTGATCCGGGTTTGGCGCTGGTACCGGACGTACTCGTAGCTGTAAAAATTACCTTCAGGGCTCACCTGGCCAGTCAGGTTCTGCACTCGGTCGTAATCCAGCTGGGTCTGGTTGTTATAGGCATCGGTGACCGCCAGCAGCCAGCCCATTTCATTGAAATCGCGCAAAGCCAGCCAGTGGGTCTGTGATGCAGCATCCTGAAACTGCTCCTGCACAGGATTGCCCAGGGCATCAAGCTGGAAGGGATGTCGGTTACCGTTGCTATCCGCTCGCGCCAGCAATCGGTGCGCTTCGTCATACTGGTAGGTCTCAATACTCCCGTTAGGCTTTGTGAGCGCCACCAGCAAGCCCGCATCATCATAGCTGTAGCTTGCCGTGCCTTCTGGCCCGGTTGTACTCTCCAGCCGCCCACGGAGGTCATAGGTCATGGTCCTGACCACACCGTTGGGGTCTACAATCCGGGTCGCACGGCCATGATCATCATGGAACTGGTACTGAGTGGTATGCCCCAGCGCATTGGTGGTAGCTGTCAAATAACCCTGCAGGTTATAGGTGAAGGACGTGACATCCGACACGTCATCACGAGGGCCGTCCACGCTGGCGAGTCTTCCCGGGATTCCCATCACATCGGGATGGTAGGTGTACGTCCAGGTTCTGCTCTGGCTGGGAGAGCGCTGTGTCACCGTGGTGCTGGTTACACGCAACCGTTCATCGTAGGTGTATTCGGTAATACTGGTCGGACGGGTGAGCTTCACCGGCAGGGAAAACTCAGGGTGCCATTCGGTTTCAAGGGCAATTCCGGGGCCTTCTATCCGATAGGTCTCCAATCCCCGGCTATTGTGTCGGTAGGTCCACTTGTTACCTTCGAGGTCAGTGATACCCGTCAGAAACCCACTGCCGTTGTAGGTGCGGAACTCTGTCCCGCCAACAAACCCAGCGCAAGGGGCACCTTCAATCGAGTCAATGGTCAGCGCCCCATTCCTGCGGGTGAATGTGTAGGTCTGGACGTGTCCAAGAGCATTGGTCACATCCACGCTGCCATCGGCGTTGTAAGTGATAGTCGTCCGGTCTGCCCCACCTGCATGTTCGCTGCTGATGGCACGTCCCTGCGAATCATATTCCCAGGTGGCGAACCGATTGCCGCGCTCATCTTCGATCCCTGACAACAGGCCGGGGTAAGTCGGGTCATCATAGAGGTAGCCGCGGCTCGCGCCGTCTTGATAGACAACTTCCTGCAGGTGTCCCCCACCGTAGTGGTACTCAATTATCTCTCCGGCCAGATCAATCAGACCAGAAATTCTCCCCTGTGCATGCTCGAAGGTCAGTGTGCGGCCATAGCCATCCTCAACACTGGAAAGTAGCCCGTTGTTGTAGGAAAGCACATGCTGGTTGCCGTTCGGGTATTCGATGCGGAGCAACCGGCCAGAGGAATTAAACTGCTCAACTACGCCGTTGCTGAGGGTATAGGTCCAGCCGTTACCAGATTGCGTCAGCTTATCTTCGCTGGTCCAGACCGGGCTCCAGATGGCCCCATCAAGACGGAATACTTGCCGCTGGCCTTGCGGCCGGTGGACTACGACCATGTTCTGGCCATAATCATCGGGCGAGTAGTCCACCCTTTGTGAATAGGTGTGACGCCAGCCTCCCATTGGCCCAGTTGTATCAGTGCTGTTGTAGTAGCGACTGAAGACCAGCGGGTCAGCCCCGCCACTCTGATAGTCCGTTTCGGCCTGAAACTTATTGCCGGTACCCAGGTTGATAGGGTTACCCACGCACATGCTCATGCCAGGCTCACCGGCATCCAGGTCGAGGAATGGGCTCTCATCCATTTCAGCTGGCACCATCGTCTTGCCAAGCCGATACACAGCAGCATCAGGGCTTCTACATGTAACCGCGTCATAGTCGTCCAGTGGGCCTGCAGTTACCCGTAGAAAACATACCCAGCTGGTATATCTGCCATACGCCCCTGGACCGACCAGCGAATCGCTGAGATATATCCCGTAACCTGTCTCTTGCGCTGTGAGATAGTCAACCATGAAGGAGTGGGCCTGGTCGATGGTATTAAAACGCATCGCTTCGACCGAAGGGGGAACCACGACAAAGCGCCAGCTGGCCATCGCTACCCCGGAAAGGCCGATCAGGGCCAGCAGAAATAAAGATTTCAGCAGTTTTTTTGCTGTGAAACGCGCTTTTGTTCTAAGCACCATGCCTCACCACTCCCTTAATTTCCTGTCACATCTTTCAACGACTATTATTCTGTTGGCGTGATTGCCGCCCCAATAGCGCAAACTGTCGCAGTAGCGCAACTGCATCTGCAGGCGCGACCTTCCAGGCCTCGGACAACCTGCGCAGTACGAATACCGACAACTCGATCCGGCTGTCGGGGTTCAGCTGGTGCTGGAGCTGGGTGCCCTGCTGGGACACCGTGATTCCGACACCGCCAGGGCCGTTATCGTAGGCTGCGACACCTTTGTTACGGTTATCACCATGATACGCACCCTTGACCTCAGGTTTGAGTCCGAAGAGCACCTGGCAAAATCCCGTCAGCTCAGCCTGGGTAAGCTGGAGAGTAATCTTTTTATCCCATTCCGGCGGCGTGTTTGCCCGGGTCAGCGGAGCAATCTCAATTGCGATGGTGGGCTTGCCGTCCCGGGATGTCACATATTGGGCATTGAGCGCTGTGCGAAGAGCCGGTGATGGGTGGCGATCGGAGTAGAAGGCCATGTTTTCACCAAACTCGGTGCCCTGGTCCTGTTCAGCCATCTGCTCCCCCCGAGAATAAATCTCTCTGATTAGTCGGTCGCTGAACAGCATGGGGGGAGTGATCATCGCACTGACATTCGGCCGAACCACTCGCCAGCCAACATTCGCCGCATAGGGCAGGACGCGTATTGCTTGAGGTATCCAGCCCGGATTCCCTACCAGGGAAAGGTGGGGGATTATTTCGGAAGTCGGTCATATTCGTCACCAAATGTGCTGAGGATCAATTCAGAGGTGGTTATTCCCCTGGAGGTGGCCACGGCATGAAGGGTATTCCGGGCCTCAAGGGTCATTTCACTGGCCACTTTGCGTACCGCCGGGGACTCCTTGCCGTGACTTGCCTTGGATTTTATTCTGGCTCTGCGGGCAGAAAGCGCCTTGTTTAACCGGCGGCGTTGCTCAGGATGAAGCTGCCGGGAGTAAAATTTCTGGGCATCCTCGGCGTTCTGAATGAACTGCGCCGCCTTAAAATCGGCTTCCAGCCTCCCCCCCTTGATCTGTCCAAGCACCCACTGGCGCATCCAGTACACCTCGCGGGAGTCTCGCAGCTCCAAGGGTCGATGGATTCTGTTGGTCATACCTCTATCCCGTCCTATTGTCTACGCGGTGGACGCCCACAGCGTGGACAGATAATAGCACACCAGCAAACCCTGTCTACAGGGTGGACACCTACAATGTAGACGACCAGCGGGAAGGGTTCTCCTGAGCCGTGGGTCACCCTTGATCTGCTGGAGGGCTTCGGCGCTACCGGGGCAGACTTGCTGCGTATACCTGCAGTGGGAGTGGAATCATCGGAGGGTATAGCAATTGATGCCACAGTAAAGAAATAACTGCGACCGTATAGATATAGCTGCGACAATAAAGAATTTGATGCGACACAGAAAAATATTCTTGGTAATAGTGTTGCGAGCTGGACTTAACAGAAACAGGCGATAAACATTATTATCAGCTCATCCAGCAGCGGCTATTGCACATTAAACAGATTGGGCTATTTGCCGTTTAAGGTATTGTGTGGGCAGTCGAAAGGATTGAAAGTTGTGACTAACAACTTCATACACACGCAAGGGCACCTGTTACGCGGCGAGCCCTGGATGACCGCCATCCAGCCGAGACGATCTGGCTTGGCGGAGGTGCGTAAACCGCTCTAAATCAGGCCTTTCAGACCATAAGCACATGAGGGTAAGCAACCATGACAATGATTCACGTCGAATTTGAGGGCCATGCAGGGACTATTGGGCAATCCCATTACGGTGTTGATGTAAAGGGCAAATGGGCAAGCCATACCGGTTATCGACATCACTTCTGGGGAGTGGAATGTTTCAAGGATGACAGGTTCGATATCAATCGCACAGAAGATAAAATCAAGCTCATAGAATTTGCTGAAGCCGAGTATAACAACAACAAGAAAGCGCCTTTCCTTGTTGGGAGGCATGATTGCGAGTTGTGGTCATACCTCGACATTGATAAAAACAAAGGCGTAACTATTCGCCTGCCAAGTTGGCATGAGTCCATTATTACAGTCTGCCTCGAAAGCTATGGCTTTACACTTTCGGACAAAATAAATGACTACTGGACGCTTCCGGCAGACCAGAGCCAGGATATCGAAACCGTGCGGAGCCTGCTCAAGCCATTGCTGGCCAAGGGAAGCCGACTGACTGATGAGCACGATCTGGCAGCGGCAGTTGACAAGCAGGCACAGCAAGCTGGATATCTTCCACGGCAATTGCTTTCCGAGGGCTTCAGCCAGGCATCCCTTTTCTGAGATACTGCCCGGGGGTAACCCCGGCCCTTTTCACCGATCCACACAGCTCCCCTCCCCCATACACCAGCACCAGCACCAGCACCAGCACCAGCACCAGCACATCAAGCGTACCTGTGTGGGTAAAAGTGTGGGAACAAATAACCTTCAATAGCTAGAGGCCATATTACATAAGCCTCACGGGCACTTTGTATGAGGATATAGGCTCTGCTTACATTCTGGTGCAATCTGGCTGTTCCTCGGGTACATTGGCCCTGAATTTGGGATTCTGCCATCCCGTGAGTAAATGCCTCGACGGGGCAACCTTCGCCCGATTTTTGGAGTAGTGCATGGCCAAGCTCACCCAACAATTTGTCCGCTCAGTGACGGAGCCCGGTTCATACCAGGATGGCCGAGGCCTTTTCCTGAGAGTCACAGCCAAGGGGTACAAATACTGGATTCTCAGGTACCAGCTGGACGGGGATCGCACCGACCTGATACTGGGGTCGTTTCCGTCTGTATCGCTCAGGGACGCCCGCCTGCAGGCCGACCGCCACCGAGGTGACATTGCCAGGGGCATTAACCCCATGGAGCAGCGCCAGCAAAAAAAACATACACTGCGCAACCAAAAGCCGAAGATCACCAGCTTCCAGGTTCAGGCCACCCGGTACATCCAGACTCACGAACCTTCTTGGGAGCCCCGTCATGCCAAACAGTGGCGGCAGTCTTTAGCGAAACATGCGCTCCCTATTTTGGGAGGAAAATGCGTTTCTGAAATCTCCACGGAGGATGTTTTGGAAGTGCTTAATCCAATCTGGCTTGTTCTTCCCACCACAGCCAGACGGGTGCGCAATCGCATCGAGCTGGTCCTGGATGCAGCCAAAGCGCTGGGGTTACGCACCGGTGAAAACCCTGCCAGATGGCGCGGGCATCTGGACAAATTGCTGCCCAGGCAGAAAGTTCAAAGCTCCCCGTTCCCTGCGATGCCTGCATCAGATATTCCTGACTTTATGCACATCTTGGATGCGGTTGAGGGAACCGCTGCAAGAGCTCTTTCGGTACTGATCCTGAGCCATTTGCGCAGCTCTGAAGTGCGGGGTGCTCGATGGTGCGAGTTCGACTTTGATAATAAGGTCTGGTGTATTCCAGCCGAGCGAATGAAAGCCAAAAGGGCACATCGGGTTCCACTAACCGATGAGCTTATTGATGAGATTAAACAGCAGGAGGGTTTGCATTCCGTCTACGTTTTCCCGGCCCCCAGAGGCAAATCTTTCCTGGCTGGGAACGCGCTTAATCGACTCATGCGGAGCCTGGGTGTAGACGAATATGTGCCCCACGGATTCCGCTCGTCCTTCCGTACCTGGGCGGCGGAGGAGACAAATTTTCCCCGTGAGATATGTGAAATGGCGCTGTCGCACCAGCTTGACAGCAAAGTCGAAGCGGCATACTACAGAGGCGATCAGCTTGAGAAGCGGCGCGAACTGTCTCGATTGTGGTGCGATCTGGTTCTTTCACGAAGAAATAAAACTATTGGCATTCTGGCAAGTGGTTGATTGGGTAGCCGTTGGACTCCCTACCAAACCCGTTGATTTCCAGCGGTTGGCAGCAAGGCCTATTCTGCCGTTAATTTATTTCCATTTTTCTCTATCAGTATTGGGTTAAAAGTGCCGCCGTGTAACCTGTCTTTGCGACTGATAGCAGACGCAATTTTGATGCTTTCTTTCCCAGACCGGAGGTGGTTTCAGTGAACAAGCTGACAGTGGAAACTCATGTGTGTCCTGCCAATTCGGCCTACAAAGTTGTTCTGGACTTCAACGAGGCGGTACCGGATGACCCGGGTGCAGGCACCCCGGCGATGGTGTACGGCCCTGAAGATGCCAGCGGCACATTCTACTGTGCTTTGGATACCGGCGAGCTGGATGAACAGCAACTGCCTCCCCGCGTAAGCCGGTGGCTTGAAGGCATGGCAGAGCATGTAGACCAGTACCTGGATTGTGCCTTTGACAGTGCTGCAGGAGCTCAAAGCTGAGGAGGTAGTAGCAATGCTGGTAAAAGAAGATGAGTGCGATGCTGGAACATATCTGGACTGTGACGGATTTGAACGGAGTAATACCGCCTGACCGGCCAGCGGGCTTGAGGCCTGCACTAGCAACCCTTAATTCCCTCTTGCCGTCATAAATCCTACTATGCAGCATTCTACCCAGTAGAATTATGGCGCACCCTATTCCGCCAACCTATTTGTGGCAAGCTGGCGCACAACCAATGGAGTGATACCCGTGGCAGAAACCGCACTTTCGAGCATTCTTCGCGAGTTTCGAGAAAAGGCTGTGTCCGAGCGCGACAAAGGCTCCGACTTCGAGCGGCTTTGCATCGTTTATCTACGCAACGAGCCGTTCTATCGAGACCTGTACCGCGAAGTCATGTAGTGGTCTAATGAAACCGGACACCCACTTAGGCGACAATGCTCGCCATTGAGAGGTGTTCGATGACTAGAAAGCGACGTACGTTTACCCCTGAATTCAAACAGGAAACAGCCAGCCTGGTGCTCGACCAAGGCTACAGCATTGCCCAGGCCAGCTCATCCATGGGCGTTGGTGAATCAGCATTGCGCCGCTGGGTTCAGCAGCTCAGCGATGAACGGCAAGGTGTCACACCCAAAGGCAAAGCGATAACGCCCGAGCACCAGCGAATTCAGGAACTGGAAGAGCGGTGCCGGCGGTTGGAAATGGAGAAATCCATACTAAAAAAGGCTACCGCTCTCTTGATGTCGGACGACTGGAAACGTACACGCTGATTGACCAGTTGAGAGAGCAGGCCCCTGTCGAGATGGTGTGCGCAGCCTTTGATATCAACCGTTCGTGCTACTACGAACACTGCCATAGGATACAGCGCGTGGATGTTGAGGGTGTGGCCCTGAGAGCCCAGGTTAACGAGATGTTCAACAAAAGCCGCAGCTCCGCAGGTAGCCGCACCATACAGGGCTTGCTGAACGACCAGGGCGTTGAGATCGGTCGCTTCAAGGTGCGCCGGCTGATGGGCGAGTTAGGTCTGGTCTGCAAGCAGCCAGGGCCGCATGCCTATAAACGCGCCACAGTGGAGCGGCTGGACATTCCCAACCGGCTGGATCGCGAGTTTGATGTGTCACAGCCGGACCAGGTCTGGTGTGGTGATATTACCTATATCTGGACTGGCCAGCGCTGGAGCTATCTGGCGGTGGTGCTGGACCTGTGTGCCCGTCGCGTGGTTGGTTGGGCGATGTCTGACACGGCGGATGCGGAATTGGTTGTTCAAGCCTTGGATCATGCCTGGGAGCAGCGAGGACGTCCGGAGAAAGTTATGTTCCATTCCGACCAGGGCTCGCAGTATGCAAGCCGCCGGTTCCGGCAAAGGCTCTGGCGTTACCGCATGGTGCAGAGCATGAGCCGCCGAGGTAACTGCTGGGACAACGCGCCGATGGAGCGCCTGTTCCGAAGCCTGAAAACCGAGTGGATACCTGCGATGGGCTATCACAGTCTGACGGCAGCTCGGAAGGATATCAGCAGCTATCTGATGGGGTACTACAACACTGTGCGGCCGCATGCCTTCAATGGCGGAATCGCTCCGGCGCTGGCGGAAGAAAAACTTAAAACAGTGTCCGGAATCAGTTGACCACTACATCATGACTTATGGTGACTGGGCCAAGCACCAAGGCATCAGCCAGAAGGATACCGGCATCGACCTGATTGCCATCACCCACCAAGATCAGGTTCACGCAATCCAGTGCAAGAACTATGCGCCGGACTACACCATCGCCAAGGCGGATATTGACAGCTTCTTCACCGCCTCCGGCAAGGCGGCATTCAGCCAGCGCATCATCATCTGCACAACGAACAACTGGACCAAGAACGCCAGCGACTCGCTTGAGCAGCAGTCCATCCCGGTCAGCACCATCAATCTGGCTGACCTGGAAAACAGCTTGATCGACTGGAGCCAGTTCCGGGGTCAGGATGCACCGGCACTCAAGGCAAGAAAATCCTTGCGTGACCACCAGAAAACAGCCCTCAATGCCACAATCCAGGGCCTCCAACTGGCCGACCGGGGCAAGCTGATCATGGCCTGCGGCACCGGCAAGACCTTCACCAGCCTGAAAATTGCCGAGAAAATGGCAGGCCAAGGCAAGGCGGTTCTGTTTCTGGTTCCAAGCCTGTCCCTGTTGAGCCAGACGTTGACCGAGTGGACCCAGGAAAGCGATACCCCCTTGCACAGCTATGCGGTCTGCTCTGACAGCGATGTGGGCAAAAGCCGAAGCCTGGACGATGACCGGGTGCAAGCCACCGTCAGCGACCTGCAGTACCCGGCCACCACAAACGCGAAGTCGCTGGCACAGGCTTTCAAGGTTCGGCATGACGCCAATACCATGAGCGTGGTGTTCGGCACCTACCACTCTATCGGCGTCATCAGCGAAGCTCAGAAACATTACGGTCTGCCCGAATTTGATTTGGTGGTTTGCGATGAAGCCCACCGCACCACTGGCGCTACCTTCGATGGTGAGGACGAGTCTGCTTTCGTCCGGGTTCACAACAACGATTACCTGAAAGCGGCCAAACGGCTGTACATGACCGCCACCCCGCGTATCTATGGTGAGGACGCCAAGCGCAAGGCCGATGGCGTGGTGCTCTATTCCATGGATGACGAAAGCCTGTATGGCCGAGAGCTGTACGTCATCAACTTCTCGGAAGCCGTAGCC
>JAAYJB010000299.1 GCA_012523155.1 Synergistaceae bacterium
AGAGCCCGGCATCCCAACCGTCACACACCACTGGACAGGGTGCCGGAATTCCGGAAAGGACGTGAAAAAAGAAATGAAACCATTCGACATTGCCACAATCGAGAAATTTACAGGGAGACCAGGCTTCATCGGAACGTTCGTTCATTCCGAGAAGGCCACGGTCGCACACTGGGAGATAGCGAAAGGAACGGAACTTGCCTTTCACAGCCACCCACACGAGCAGATCACGCTGCTGCTTTCGGGGAAGCTGGAACTCGGGGCCGGCGAAGAAAAGGTCATGCTTTCCCCCGGGCAGGGGATCGTTTTCGCCGGGGGTGAAGGCCACGGAGGATTTGCCCACGAGGATTGCGTCGTCGTCGACGTATTCTGCCCCGTGCGGGAGGATTTCAAGCAGCAGAAATAGAGCACCGGGAACATATAAAGGAACGGTGAACCAGCCAGGTTCTCCGCTCTTTTTCGTTTTACCGGATCAGAATACCTCTCCTGGTACCCCGGAAAAAGAAAACCGGGGTACCAGGCATTTTCATGCTTTTCAGGACTTCTCTTCCCATTTCTCGAACATGACGATCTCGTCCTGTTTCTTCCTTGGCCTCGCAGCCGGGTTCTCCGCCGGGTACCCCAGGGGCAGTATGGCGACCACGAATTTATCAGCCGGTATTCCCAGGATCGGACGGACATCCGCCTGCTCGTACCACGCAACCCAGCACGTGCCCAGTCCCAGGCTCTCCGCCTCAAGCACCGTGTGCTCCACGGCTATGGCAGTGTCCCGGATCACCTGCTTCAGGGCAAAGTGGGGGCTCGTCTCGTTCACCTCGGGGCCGGGCTCATCATGTATGCGGCACCGGATATCGGCCACGCAGACGATAAACACGGGGGCCGCCTCCATCCACGACTGGCCGTGGGCTGCCTTCGCCAGCGCCCGTTTCGCCTCGGGAGACCGCACCACGATAAAACGCCACGGCTGCGTGTTGTGCCCGGACGGCGCCAGCCGGGCGCTCTCCAGAAGCTGAAGGATCACCCCCTGCTCCACATCCCTGGCGGTGAATTTTCGTACGCTGCGCCTTGTCCTGACGGCTTCGATCATAGAATCGCCTCCTTTCGAATCGAAGAACAGCTCCATTTTCCCGAATGAACAAATCTCCTTCTGAACCGGTTTAAGCAGCTCATTTCCACAGTTTTTTCGCCTCTTCAAACGACAGCATATTACAATGGTTCCTGTACCCAAGATATTCCCTGTACGCCTGCCTGTCGGACTCATCCGCAACATACTGAAGAACGGACGTTCTCATTAGCTCCTCAACGCTCAGCCCGACGCATTCAGCACCTTTTTTCAAAACGGCTTCTTCTTCCGGCCTGACGTAAATCCTAATCTTTCCCATAAGAACCTCAGCGCGCAGCAACTACTCCAGGTTCGTACCGGCGACCGGCCTGGACATGTCGTATCCCAGTTCGTAATAGTGGTTGTCGTTGAAGTCGAAGGTCTTGATCAGGTCCATGCCCACCTTCCGGGTATGGGCGTCGTATGACCGGGGGTTGATCCTGTTGATGAAGGTGATCATCACCGGATAGCGGGACACCATCTGCCGGCGCGAGAATTCGAAAATATGCTCCAGCACTCCCTGTCCCCTATATTCCCCGGCTATGCAGACCGGCCCGTACTGGTAGGAGTTTTCCGTGGAAAGGATCCGCCCCAGGTACTCGATGTTCGGCAGATCGGCTATCATGTGCCGGAACAGGGGCCATCCGGACCAGTATTCCCAGGATGCCGCCATGGCATAGGCAATGATCCTGTCTCCGTCGCACGCCACCGCCAGTCCGTTTTCGTCCTGTATCAGGGACAGGAACTGTTCCGGGGTAAACAGTGTGGTGACGAACCCGTCCGCCTTGTCCTCCTCGCGGATAGTCGAAATGTGATACCGCTTCTGAAGTTCGGCGACACCGGCCAGATCGTCCGGCACCGCATTCCGATAGGTGATCATAGTGAAATCCTCCTTCAAAACTCCTCGGGAAAAAGCACTTCTTCTCCGTTTTGCATTTTCCGGTGCACCTCCGCCGCCTTTTTGGCCCTTCCAGCGAGATCCTGCCAGACCGTCTCCGAAAAAGAACGTTTGAGAGACGCCAGTGTTATGGAGTGCTGGCTTCTTTTCCGGGCGTCGAGCCAGGCTGTGGGTACCGCAAAAAACTTCCACTGGGAGATATCAAGGGGGTTCACCGTCTCTTTATCCGTATGGCCCAGCAGGGCGAACACATAGACATCGGAAAATCTTCCGGTTTCATCCCTTGACTCGTTACTCTCAGAATCCCAGTATTGATGTTTTTGGCAATTGAAGGATATCGGGGAAAACCTTTTTTGAAACCAGCTCTGGAGATAGGCAGCGGATTTCACTTCGATTCGTGTGCCTTCGGGGGTCCGCAGGTCATAGGGCCCCCATTCGTCCCAGATTTCCAGGTCGGCACCGACCGCTCTGCCCACAATATATTCAGCGAGGATTCCCCTCGTGGTGTTGCTGACGAGATCCGAAACACTCCAGCTCCAGAAGTCCCCCACATTAAACCCAA
The DNA here is from genome assembly GCA_012523155.1 of Synergistaceae bacterium. Lineage (GTDB taxonomy): Bacteria > Synergistota > Synergistia > Synergistales > Aminobacteriaceae > Aminivibrio. The sequence continues at coordinate 2,560 of JAAYJB010000299.1, forward strand.
GATTTTCCCCATCGTTATGAAAATATTCCGTGCCGTTGAGTCGTTTGTGTTTGAGCGATTCCTGACCCATTCAATTTCATCCCGTTAAAAAGATCAATAAATCCCATTGCCGGCGGTTGCGATTGTATTTTCAACTGGTCGTATCATAACATTTTTGCTGGCAGAGACATTTTTATCAGAAAAGTGCGAAAGATTTGATAGGAGTGATTCCCCCTTGACAGTACCGGAATCCTCCCTTATCATACGTTAGCGTTTCGGACGAACATAATTGGGGAATCGTCCAATGGCAGGACGCCTGACTCTGGA
>JAAYJB010000300.1 GCA_012523155.1 Synergistaceae bacterium
GGTATGGTCGTACTTGACGACAAGGCCCCCATATCAGAGGGAGCCATCACGGGCGGAAGGGCGGAACGGGCTGCCAAGAACCATGAAACTCCGGATGGGGAGAAGAAAAACAGCCTGGCCCTTTTTTATGCACAGTCGCCTGTTTCGGTACCGGACGGGGACGGACGGAAAACCACGGAGATACGGGACAGCGGGGCCTTCAACCTCACGACGGAGATGCCCCGGGTGCTCCGCTGGCTTTCAGTGTTCCTGGCAGGCGGGAAGATTGCGGAAGGCCCCAGGCTTTCTCCCGCCTACGACAGGGCATTCCTGCGGAGGATGCTCAGTCTCCAGAAGATTTCCGACAGAAAGGGGCCCCTGTGGAAGCCCCTTGCGGCATATGCGGCGTCCCGGTCATCCCGGGGAGGGAAGGAAAAGGAACTGCTTCTCCAGCTTCTCCATTCCGAAGGTCCGGAGCTGGAGGCCGCCCGGACGGCAGGAACGTGGATCGACTGGCTTATGCGCCGTCCGTCCGACGAATGACTTTTCTATTTCAAAGGGGGAACGATTCCATGACATACCAGCAGAACAGGAACATGCAGCAGGGAAGGGAAAGCGGCCGGCCCCGGTTTGGAGGGCAGTCTCCGGCAGGGAACGGGCTTGGCCCCGAAAATGCGGTCATAACAGGCCTCACGTCCCTTCAGCACCTGCAGCCCGAGGACCTTGTGGCCATAGCCGAGAAAGCCGGAAAGTTTTTTTCTGAAAACAGGATCAAGACAACGCAGATACGCCGCATCCATGAACATGTGATACGTCAGGTGACAAGGGCGAGAACAAATAAAGGCGAATCTGCGAAGGAGATACGCCTTCTTAAATATCACCTCGCCTACGCGGCGGGAAGGGAAAGAAACATGCGTCCCTTCTCCGATTTTTTCAGTCCCGTCCTGGACAAGGTGACCGGCATGGAAGACCTGGAGCGTTTCCGCCAGCTCTTCGACGCCGTCCTTGCCTATCACAAGTTTTATGGAAGCAACTGAACGATACTGACCTAAGGAGGAAAAACCATGAACAGAAAACCTCTTCTCGGCAAGATCATCCTGAAAGGGACCATCCGGTGCATGACCGGCCTGCACATCGGCGGAAGCGACTCGGAACTGGCCATCGGGGGCATCGATTCAACGGTCATCCGCGACCCTCTCACCCAGCAGCCCTATATCCCGGGAAGTTCTCTCAAGGGAAAGCTCAGGTGCCTCCTTGAGCGGACTCTCGACAAGACCTTCGACCACCCGGGCGGTTCTGGAGTCTACCGGCACGAATGCACCGACCCGGCCTGCTGTGTGTGCAGGCTCTTCGGATCCAGCGCTGCCACCCGGAACGGCGAAGAGAACAATCTTCCGGCCAGGATCATGGTGCGGGATTCCCACCTCACCTCCGGAAGCCTCGAAAAACTTGAGAAGGTCGAGGGCGGTCTCCCGTTCACCGAGTGGAAAACCGAGAACGGCCTCGACCGCATAACCTGCGCCGCCAACCCCAGGCAGATAGAACGGGTCCCCGCCGGGGCGGAATTCGCCTTCGAGGTGGTCTATTCTGTTGAGGCGACCGATTCGCTTTCCGAGGACATCTCCCATGTTATAGAAATGCTTGCCCTGCTCGAGGATGACGCTCTCGGAGGAGGAGGCAGCAGGGGAAACGGCCGTATCGAGGTGACCTTCGACAAGGCGGTGTTCCGACCCCGGGACTATTACCTGGGAAAAGAGGAAGAAACCGTCAGGGAACTTGGGATCGCCCCGTCGTCAGCCGGAAAGCTACCCGAGGAAGCTCTCGCGGTTTTCGCCCGATGAGCGGAAAGGAGCCTTCATGACACGAAAAAGGATTGTCTGCGTTCTGGAATTCCTGTCCGGGATAAGGGCCGGCGGCCTTGCAGGCGACCTCGACCGGGTGGAGGGCGGCATCCATGCTTCCACCGTATGGGGGGGTGTGGGCTGCGCAGCCTCGAGACTCTTTCCCGGAGAGATCGTGGACAGGCTCACGAAAGAGGGAAGCCTGTCGTCCCTTCTCTGGAAAAAAGGCGATGTTTACTATATCCCCAGGCCGCTGGTACCTTTTTCCAACGTCAGTCCCGAAAAGAGAAAGGCCGCCAGGGAATGGACATGGATCCCGTTGCAGGGAGTCAGCGATTTCGTTTTTAACGGGAAACTGCCGCCCCTGTCTCCGGAACCGCTTTTCCGCGAGGAAAGACAGCGGTCAGCCGCCGTGGACAGGTGCACGAACAGCGCCGTTCCCTACTTCAGGAAACGGATCGTCCCACTGGAAAGGGTTTCGGGGGTTCTTGTCGCCGATATGCCTGACGACCTTGCAGCGTCATTCCGGGCGGCAATGGCCCTCCTGGGGGACACGGGGCTCGGAGGTGAGCGGTCTTCCGGAAACGGGCACTTTTCAGTTCATTTCCTGGACGGGGAACAAACTCCCTTCGGACACGAATCCGGGGACTTCCGGGAACCTGCGGTCGCCCTGGGCGCGTTCCTTCCAACGGAGGATGAAAGCGCCCGGATCCGGCAGTGCGCAAGAGCGGGGGAAACCCCTATAGGATACGAACTGACCCGTATACGGGGGTTCACCGGCGAATCAAGCGACATCTCGAAACCGACCGTGACGTGCCTTTCCGCCGGATCCGTCATCCCATTCCTGCCGAAAGGCCGGACGATAGACATTACCCCGCAGTTTGCGGGACACCCCGTCGTATTCAACGGAATGCCCCCTTTCCTCTCCCTGGCGGGGAGAAATTAAAGGAGATGCAGCCATGACGGAAGCAAAACGTCTTCACTACTCAAAAACACGGTACAGGGCGACATTGACGGGCCTTTCCCCTATACACATAGGCGGAGGAGCCCCGGAACCGGCCTGCCGGTACGCTATAGACGAGGAAAAGAAAACCGCATACGTACTGAGAGAGTCTTTCGTGGCCTCACGGTACGCGGCAGGCAGAATGACGGGCTCCGAATATCATCGCAGACCTTCCCCGGCCTCCATTATCCCGAAGAATGGGGCCGAACGATCTGAGGCCGTGCTGTACGAACTTAAAGCTCCAAGGGTCGCAGCTTCCCTCGACAAGGAGGCGAGACCCTTCGTGCGGAACGGATTCGGCCAGGCCTTCATTCCCGGCACATCCATCAAGGGCGCCATACGGGAAGCCCTTCTCTTCTCGCTGCTGGTTCAGGACGACCGGCTTCGGGGCGAGATCGCCGCGACAGTGAAGGACCTCATCGCCGAGATGAAAAAGGCGAACCCCCAGTCGGCGAATACGATCCGAAGAAACAGGGGACACGCGTCGAAACTGGAAGATCTTTTCAGGAACCCCGGAACGGGCGAGCGACCCGACCCGAAGAACGATGTTCTCCGCTGCATGTCCGTTGAGGACACCCCTCCTTCCGACAATGGGTTCACTCTTGCGGCTGCAAACATTTTCTCCCTTTCGAACGGCACCCTTGCGCCCATGATCTCACAGACAAGGAACGGTCAGTCAACCAGGTCCGCACCGGTTTTCCTCGAATTTCTGGATCCTGGTGTGTCATTCAGCTTTTCCATTTCACTGGACACGGCCCTTCTCGAGAAGCTTTCCCCTCCGAGAGGCAAGGTGCAGTTCAGAAACTCCGTCGACATAATCTGCGCCCTGAAAGACCAGGCCGACTTTACCGCGAGCCTGGAGAGGACCTTCTTCTCAGAATTTGACGCCTCAGGGAAACTCTGGAAACAGGAATACGAAGGGACCGGCCTGGCGGTAAACCAGGCGGTCATCCGCCTCGGGTGGGGATGCGGCTGGATGGGGCACAGTCTTTTCCCGCTGCTGGGCTATAACGAAAACGATGTAGCTGAAAGCCCGAAATCACGGAAGGTACTTGTCTCGCAGAACGGCAATCCCCTTTCCCTGCTGGGATACGCCGTCCTGACGCTGCAGGAGCAATAGCATGCCCGCAGTAGGCGACCTGGCCGTCTATGTAAAGACGGAACACCCGGAAGCCTTCCGGAGCATCACGGTCCGGGGAGATTTTCCCCGGGCCGTGATGGAATCCTCATTTCCGGGACTTTGGGACATACTCATAGGCGAGAGTATCGTCGCCGCCAGGTGCAGAAGGACTCTCCCCGCGGCGAAAGGGTATGCAGGGCTCCTTTTAAGCGCCGCTTATGCCGAAAGCTACAGGATACTCTCGGCGGCACTTCTGGGTCACCTGGAACGCCCACTGGAAGGGATCTTCGGCACGGTGACGCCGGTCCGCATTTTGTCCCGGTCCTCGGGCTTTCCCCCTATAACCGCCATCTCCCTGGACGGGAAACCGGCGCGGGCCCCGCTGGACCGGCCGGTCTCGCTGAGGACGTTTTCTCCACTGCGCCCGCCCTTCGCCATAGCGAAAGAGATTTCAGCAGCCCAGGGAGAGCTCGCGGAAATGATGGGCCGTCCGGAAGTGGCCCCCTACCCCGGAGACCCTTCCTGGATCATCACGTCCATCGACCTTTCAAAGACGGGCAGCGGGGAGTGCATGAAGGGTTCTGTGGAGGTTTTCAGCTCACACCCCTTCGCTTTCACGGGACTGCAGTACGCCCTCCTCAAAGGCTTCGGCACAGGCAGGGAGAAGGGTTATGGTACACTCGACATAGAAACGGCAAGGAGGAAATCATAATGAGGATCTCGATCACGTTCTCGATACCCTTCGGAGCTTCCATTCCGGTAAACTACAACCATATCCTGACGGGACTCATCTACCGTCTTGCCGGCGGCGAGGCCCCGGAATGGGCTGCCCGCCTCCACGAGCAGGGGTTCAGCGGCGCAGGGAACCGCCCCTACAAGTTCTTTACATTCAGCCAGCTTTTCGGCGGTCCGGGATCCGCGAAAGTGGAGTCGGGAAGGCTTATCTTCACTACGGACACACTCAGATGGACGTTCGGTTCATGCCTGCCGATCCTTTCGACGGTCGTCATGGACGCCCTCCTTTCATCCGGGACCGTGAACATCGGGGGAATGGAGGCGAAAATGACCTCGGTGAAGGCGGAGCCGCCGAAGCAGTTTTCCCGGGGAAAGGCCCGATTCACGAGCATTTCTCCGCTGGTGGCGAGCGTTCACGACGAGCGGCGGGGACACAGGTATCTCCCTCCCGACGATCCTCTTTTCTGGAAGGTCCTTGCGGTCAACCTCTCCAGGAAATGGAATGCGCTCACCGGGGCGGATGCTCCGGAAGAGGTCCGGTTCGATCCTGATACCGGCTACATCAGCAGGAAAAGGACCAGCAAAGCGATAACCGTGAAGCCCGGAGAAGTCGTCATAGGTCACCTGGTACCTTTCACCGCATCCGGGCCTTCGGAGTTGCTCTGCCTGGGCTACGATTCAGGTTTCGGGAGCAGGAACAGCCTCGGGTTCGGCATGACTGCCACGACAGAACCCTAGGTATCCAATCATTCCGCATCGGGGTGAAAGACAGGGAAGTCCGGTAAGATCCGGACTTCCCTTTTTTTGTGTTTCCGGAGGTGAGTCACCTATGGCAAGGCTTATCTGCATCACGAGTGAAGTCGGGATGTCCAGGAAAAACGGGACGATCCAGCTTACCGAAAAAGACGGCGGACGCAGCGCCCTCGTTCCGGTCGTCCAGACATCGGAGATATTTGCCCTGTACGGGGCCGAACCGGATGGTCCGCTTCTCTCCCTTCTTTCGCAATATGCGGTTCCCCTTCATGTCTTTTCCGGGGGAAAACATCTTCGCAGCTACCTTCCGGCATCGGCTATCCTTTCGGGAAAAACCGTCCTTGAACAGGTACGCCATCTTGAGGACGGCGAAAAACACTGGCTGCTTGCACGGGAGATGCTCCGCGGCGGTGCCAGGATCCGGTGTATGGCTGCCCGTACCCTTCGTCCCCGTGAAAAGGAAGAATGGGAAAGCAGGTATCTCGACTGCCTGGCTGAAGGATATGCGGCAGGTCTCATTGGGATCAGGCAGATCCTCTCAGAGTTCGGAAAGATCGACGGCGAGTTCCTGGAACGGGAAAAATGGGAGTCCGGTGAACTGGCTTATGCCTCCGGCCTCGCCCGTGCAGTCGTTCTCGGGTCCATTACAAAGCTTTCCCTCGATCCGTGGATAGGGATCCTCTGCAGCAACGGCGGAATTCCTCCCCTCGCAGAAGATCTCTTTTTTATTTTTTCACCACTGCTGGTATGGATGTGGCCCCGGGAAGACCGACCTTCCCCTGACAGGGAAAACCTGCCCGATATCTTCAGGAAACACCTGTCGCGTCCTTCTGCATCCAACGGTTCAAGGCTCTGGAGCCTCAGGTATCTTCCCGTCAGGGAAGGGTACGCCATTCTTTCCCACTTTGCCGCGGGCAGACCGTATAGATGTGCTTCACGGGTGGGGGTAGACCATTATGGAGATTGAAAACCTTCTGGTATCAGGTTTGAGGCTCAGGTGTGCCCATGAAGCAGCGTTTTTTTCGGCGGGAGTCATTCCCGATGAGGAAATACTTGAGGATCGGTCCGTTTTTTGGGAAAACGGTGCAGACTCTTCGGGTGTACCGGATGAACAGGCAAAAACTGACACCGGAGACGATCTCAGCACTTCAGGCCGCTTTACCGGAAACCTCTCCCTGTCGACCTGCTCATGGCCTCCCCTCCATGCCTGGGTCGGTGCTCTTCTGATCCTTCTCTTCGAAAACGGCCTGGATGAAGGGTATCTTGACCGGAGAGATCGTCCTCCTCTGAAGGTCATCCTTTCACCAAAAGCGGTAAAACTTCTGGAAGACAGTGCTGCGGGCATATCCCGTTTCTCTGTTACGCCCGGTCATATCTGCGCCTTATGCCCGTATTTATCGTGGTGCGCCCGGGATACCGGAGACAGTCAGGAGGAATGATACGACATGAAAAATACGGTTTTAGCCGGATTTCGCGGCCCTTACTGTACGTACTCGCTTCCCGCCGAACAGGTGCAGGCGTTTTCCGCCATCCGGCGCGCGCAGGCCTTGTGTGCCCTCACCGATGTCAGGATTGAATTCGCCAGGGTCACCGTCAGGGAAAAGCTCAAGGCAACGATCAAAATGATGAAGCTTCTGAAATGGAATGCACCTATTCTTCACCAGCATGTGAGAAAGGCTCTCGAAGAAACAGACGCCGCCGAAAAGGTCGATCTCCTTATGGGGATAGAAGGTGCAGTGAGCAGGAGGATCTACGAGGAATGGGCCTTGCGTCTTCCCCCCGAATTCGCTTTCAGCGGAAGAAACCGCAGGCCTCCCCTTGATCCCGTGAACGCCTATATATCTTATTGCAATTCCATCCTCTACTCGCTGTGCGTCCCGCCGTTGGCGAAAGCGGGGCTCAACACGGCGGTCGGGTTTCTTCACGAGCCCGGTGCCCGTCGCCACAGTCTTTCCCTAGACATGGCAGAGGGGATCAAGCCGGTTCTTTCCGAATACACGCTTGGTCTGATGATAAAGAAAAAATACTTTTCCCCGGATATGGCGGAAACGACATCCTCCGGATGTTTTCTGAACCTTCAGGGAAGAAAGGTCGCCAGGTACGCCATGAAAAACGCCATGTACGACCTGTTCGGTCAATCGGACCATGACCGGCTGGGGTGGCCTGATTCTTTCTGGGAAGGAATGAAAGATTATGCCGAAACCCTGGTGAAAAGCGTCGTCCGGGGAAAAGCTTCCCCGGCCTGGAAACACCTGAGATGAAAGGAGTGTTGTGCCATGCACTGCATCCTCTTCTATGATGTGAATGTGAAACGGCTTTCCCGGTTTCGCCGCCTCATGGAGCAGAAGCTTTTCTGGACGCAGAACAGTTCCTTCGAGGGAGATCTCTCGGCATCGGAACAGGCATGCCTCAGAAGGGACATAAACAGAACGCTCGATCCCGAAGAGGACTCGGTCATAATGATATGGACTCCCTCGCAGACCGCGTGGAAAAAAACGATCCTTGGCCTGGACAAGGGAAAAATGGACCTGATCGCATGAAACAGAAAGACTATATCAACCTCGTTGTTGTGTACGATATCTCAGGCCGCAAGGTCACCAAGGCCCACAAACGACTTTCGGAAAACCTTTACTGGGAACAGAAAAGCGTTTTCCTCGGCGAAACAGGAAAAGGCGGTGACCGGAAAATAATGACACAGATAAGCGCGATCATAGACGCTAAAGAAGACAGCGTCATCATGTATAAGCTGAACTACCCGTGGAACGCTTCTGTGGAACGGTGGGGAAAGAAACCTCCGTCGAAAGGGATCGTTGAATAGAGGCGATCTGGAGAAGAGCGGGGCAATGAAAAGATTCCCCGCTCTTCTCCAGATCGCTCTCCAATATTTTGTGAATAAATTCCCGTTCGATTACATTTCAAATTCTTCCTTATTTCATCGTTATTTGCAGGGTGACCAGCAGGAGGTCGTAATCCCCCATACATCGTGCCGAAAAGAACTTGCCTCTACCCCTTATGACTGCTACACTGAGAGACAGGATTCCAATCGAACCGTTGCGGGGTTGAAACCGATTGTGAACGTTCTACATACTGATACTTCTTATTCCAATCGAACCGTTGCGGGGTTGAAACCCCCTCAACCGTGGTGTAAACATAGATCTTTTTCATATTCCAATCGAACCGTTGCGGGGTTGAAACCTCCACGATTCCTATTCCTTTGGCGAGTTGTTCATATTCCAATCGAACCGTTGCGGGGTTGAAA
>JAAYJB010000301.1 GCA_012523155.1 Synergistaceae bacterium
AGAGGATCGCCATGCTGTGAGTGTAGTGGAGATGCCAAGGTTCCGTGAGGAAGGAGTTCCTGTTAGTGCCTCGCGGGTAAGGGATCTTATCAGGGAAAGAAAAATGAAAGATGTGGAGAAGCTCGTTCCGGAAGTTACCTGGAAGTGGCTGAATTCTGAAGACGCAGTTCCCGTGCTTGAAAAAATACGAAAGAGCAATTCCAGGCACTGAAAAAAGATCTATACCCTGAAGGGAGAATAAACGATGAAGGCAGTAAAGAATTCTGCGGCAGGGACGCTGGAATCAAGTGATGTCCTGGTTTCGGTCATCCCCGCCGGTGGGTCGGCGGTAAGCCTTTCGGTGGACAGTATTGTAATGAAACAATATGGCAGGCGGATACGCTCGGTGGCAGAGGAAATGATCGGTACATCAGGTCTGTCCGGCGCATCGGTGATGATTCAGGACAGGGGAGCCCTGGAGTGCACTCTCAGGGCCAGGCTCGAGACAGCCATTGAACGTGCAGCTGCAGAAGAATGATGCGTACTGTACTTGAAGCAAGGGAAGACCGGTGGAACCGCAGAAAAGCTTTAGCTTCCGGTCTTGGGGAAGGATGGTCGGTTCTTTCCTTTACCCTCAGGCTGCCGGTCTTTCTTAGACTGGAACGGCGATACGAAGCCATTGCAGGGATATTGTTTGATGACCTTCTTATTTTCCTCAGGGAAAAAGGAATTGAAAGCGGTCTTCGTGAATTTGCCGTCCGTGGAGATGGACCTGAGGGTATGTGCACAGTTAGGGCAAAATCACAGGAAGTGAAAATCGTCTGTGTCGAGTTTGAAGAAACCCATCCCTGGGGGGCTCTCGCGGATGTCGATATAATGGACAGGGAGCAGAATGCCGAGGGGCGGTCGCAGATCGGCCTGCCTCCCCGTACATGTCTTGTATGCCTGAACCCGGCGGCAGAGTGTGTTTCAGGGAGGATTCACAGTGAAGAAGAAATAAAAAGAAAGGTGGATGAAATACTGGGCGGTCCTCCTTTCTTCCCTCCGGAAGGAATGATCCGGCATATTTCCGGGTCAGCGGGGACGGCGCTCCTCCTTGAAGCTGCCGCTGCTCCCAAACCGGGACTTGTAGACCCGTATTCACGGGGCGCCCATGATGACATGGATTATTTCACATTTCTGGCCAGTGCGTCTGCTCTTGCCTCCTGGTGGGAGGTTTTTGTCCGTATGGGGTGGAGCAATAGGGGAAAGAGCCCCGAATCTCTTTTTCCCGAGCTGAGAAAAACCGGACTGAGGGCGGAGAAAAGCATGTTCGCCGCCACAAAGGGCATCAATACCCATAAAGGTCTGATATTCTCACTGGGAGTTCTTTGTGCCGCCGCCGGCCTGCTTGCAGCGGAGGGGCGGCACTTGTCGGCCGAAAACTGTGCGTCCTGCGGCGCATCTATCGTCAAGGGCATTGTTGAGAAGGATTTTTCAGGAATTGAAAACTCCCCTGCAGATACAGGGGCACTTACGGCGGGAGAAAAACTTTTTCTTTCCCAAAAGACGACCGGAATACGGGGTGAGGCTGAGCGGGGTTTTCCTTCAGTCCTTCATTCAGGTTTGCCGGAATTGGTATCGGGCATTCAGGCGGGGTTGTCACTGAACGATGCCATGATCAACTCTCTTCTATCCCTTATGTTGTCGGTGGAAGATACGAATATTCTCTCCCGGGGCGGCAAAGAGGGGCAAGACTATGTAAGGAAAACTGCCGGGGAAGCGCTCAACGCGGGAGGAATGGCTTCAGAGAAGGGAAAAGAGGCTGTCCGGAAGATGGACACCCTCTTTTCGGAAAAGAAGCTTAGCCCCGGCGGGAGTGCTGATCTTCTTGCCGTGACCGTTTTTCTGTATTTGCTTACTCAAGCCAGCGGATGATTTCCTCGAGAAACGTGTGATGAAGCATCCGGGTCACGGGTCCGGGAAT
>JAAYJB010000302.1 GCA_012523155.1 Synergistaceae bacterium
ATCAATTCCCCGGCAATGACGGCCCTTGCGCGCGGGAGCGCCCGGAAGCTCGTCGGAGAGGACCGGGTGAAGACGATCGATTTCCCCGCAATGGGATCCGAGGATTTCTCGAGATACCTGGAGAGAGTCCCGGAGGGTGTTTTCGCCCGCCTGGGAATAGCTGAACCGGGGAAACCAGCTCAAATTTTCCATAACGGCAGCTTTGTTTTTCCGGAGGAGGCGCTTCCATATGGAGCGGCGCTTTTCGTCCAGTTTGTTCTGGATGTGAACGGGTAGGTTCGGGGAAGGTTTTGTTCTGAAAAAAAAGAAGCTTTTTATTTTGAGGAGGTTTATTCATGGCAATGACCCACAGACAGCGTGTTGAAAACGCACTCGCGCTTCAGGAGACAGACAGAATTCCCTACAGCATGTGGATGCATTTCCCGAACAGGGACCGGCATCCGCGCAGGCTTGCAGAGTTGAGCCTCGCAAATCAGAAAAAATATGACCTCGATTTCATCAAGTTTATGCCCTTTGGCATGTACTCCACCATCGACTACGGCATCGATCTTGATCTTTTCCCGGGATATGTTGACGCACCAGTGGCACACAAGCCCCTCATTGAAAACATTGCGGACTGGGACAAGATCCGGTTTGTCTCCGGAAAATCCGGAGAGTATGCGGTTGTTCTTGAAGCCCAGAGGCTTCTTTTCGGGATGATGAACGAACGGATCCCATTTCTCCAGACCGTATTCAGCCCTATGACCACTGCTGCCAAGCTTTGCAGCCCTGCCGTTCTGATGAAGCATATCGCGGAAGATCCCTGCCGCGTCCGCCGTGCCCTTGAGAACATAACGGCCACGACTGTAGAGTTTGCCAAGGCCGCAGTTTCTCTGGGGGCCGACGGCCTTTTCTTCGCCACCCAGATGTCTACCCGGGATGCCATTGATGCTGCTTCCCACGATGCCTTCGTCAGGAAGTATGATTTTGAAGTGCTGGACAGCGTGAAGGGTTCCACGTGGTTCAACGTGATGCATGTGCACGGGGCCAATGCGATGATCCGCGAAGTGCAGGACTACCCGGTCCACGCCCTCAGCTGGCATGACCGGGATGACGGGCCATCCATGGATGAAGTCCGTACGTACAGTGACAAGGCGTTCATCGGCGGACTGAGCTGGGGCAAAAATTGGCTTGGCAAGACGAACGGGGAAGTTGTGGCAGAGGTACGGGAAACTGTTGTCCGCAACGGGGGCAGAGGTGTGATTCTCGGCCCGGGATGCGTTATTGATCCCTCAACGCCGGAGGAGCGCCTGCAGCTGGTACACAAAACGGTCCTCGAAACTGCCCGCTCATAATCTGCTGAAGAAGCTTTCGAAGACTTGTTCAGCTTATTCAAAAGGAGGATGGTGACTTGAAAAAGATCGCCTTTTTCGGCCTCGGCAGGATGGGCCTGCCTATGGCGAAACGTTTAATTGCTGCAGGATACTCCCTAAGGACGATGGTACACAGAAACCCGACCCCGGCCGATGAACTTCGCGCCCTGGGAGCCGTTGTGTACAAATTTCCCCGGGAGGTTGTCCGGGGAGCGGACCTTGTGGTCACCATCCTGCCTGCTGACAAAGAGATCGAGCAGGTGCTGCTGGACCCGGCTGTCTTTGAGGCAGTCGAGCCCGGATCAGCTGTCATCGAAATGTCCACCGCCACACCGGGGTGTGTCCGCAAGGTCGCCGACCGGTATGCAGAGAAGGGAGTCCGTTTCTTTGACGCCCCGGTGAGCGGTGGTGTCAAAGGAGCTGCCGAAGGAACGCTGACGATCATCGGAGGGGGAAACGCTGCACTTCTCGAAGAGATCCGACCCGTTCTCGAACAGATGGCGAAAAAAATATTTCTCGTGGGCGGAGTAGGGGATGGAAAAGCCGTGAAGTCGATCAACCAGATAATGGTGTCGGCCAACACGCTGGTCGTTGCTGAAGGCCTTCGTTACGCCCGGCATCTCGGAATCGAGCCTGAGAAGATGTTCGAGGTCATCTCTGCGAGTACCGGTGCTTCTGCCGCCCTTACTGCAAAATTCCACAAGATGGCTGCTGAAGATTTTTCTCCCGGCTTCACGCTTGCGCTGATGAAAAAGGACTTGAACATTGCCCTTTCTCAGGCCGGGGAAATTCCTTTACCGCTTGTCACCCTCGCCCGGCAGATCTACCTTATGCTCGGGGAAGAGTGCGAAAACCAGGATTACACAGTGGTTTACAAAGCTTTTGTGAAATGTATGGAAGAAGAGCTTCCAGCGAAATCTGCAGCGGAATGAAAAAAGAGCTCCTGCTTCATCGTCTGATGGTGGTCCATTTAAGTGAGTATAAGACTGGAAATCTTTGCCTCATTGCCATTTTTTGAATGTTGCCTGAAAATTTTCGATCGGCCGGCGGATCAAAATGGAGGGACAGAAATGTCTAAAGAAAATGATTATGTAACAGCCGTCAGGGGCGATCTGAAGGAGCTTGTCATATCCCATGTCCGCGGGCTCATCTTCGAAAAAAACAGCCTCGGCTGCGGCGATCAGATAAACGAAAGAGAACTCTCACGGACTCTGGGGGTGAGCAGGGCACCTATCAGAGAAGCTCTGAAGGAGCTTGAGGAGCAGGGGCTTATTGTTTCTGTCAAGTATAAAGGTTGGTTCGTCGCCGACTTCCGCGAGGAGGAATTCTTTGAGATCAACAAGCTCCGCACACTGCTCGAGCACAGTCTTCTGGAATCCATTATCACCCAGGGAGGGGCTGATGAAGAGGAGCTCCTACAGGTCGAGCGGCTGAATGAAGAGCTTGAGGATATTGTAGAAAATACGGAGATCGGTGAGAAAAAGGCCTATGCCTTTGCCGAAAAGGAGATGGAGTTCCACCTCTGCCTTCATACACTTGCACGGGACTGCTTCTGGACGAAAAAGATGCTCCGGAACCTCTCGTACCAGATCCAGTGTTCTTTTCACCGCTGGCTTTACAAGGAGTGGCAGATGAAGGGCAGCGTGGAGACGCACCGGATGCTTTTGAAGTGCCTGAGGGAACGTGATATGTCCACTCTCTACGATCTTCTCTCCCGAAGGCTTGGGAAAAAACACCTTGTTTCCCCGGAAATACGGGACGTAGAAGCGGCTGCGGCAGGGGACGATTGTGAACGTCGCGTTTGATGCTGCCATTCGAATGTGCTGAAAGGAACGGCGCATTATCCGTCCGGCCTCTAACCGTTGTGAATGTCTGAGCACCAATGTCGGGAAAGAGAAGGAGATGGAATACATTGGGGTGTAGAAAGGTATCGCTGAAACAGTTTCTCAAGGAAGAAGTAAAGCCCGCGCTGGGATGCACCGAGCCGGTTGCGGTAGCGCTTGCAGTGGCGAGAGCACGCGAGGTACTTGAGGGCAGGCCTGAGCGGGTGGAGGTAGTGCTGAGCTCCAATATTTTCAAGAACGGCGCCACTGTCGGGATTCCCGGCACGGGAGGCCTTAAGGGGAACGAGGTCGCGGCAGCTCTTGCACTTGTTTCGGGGAAGTCTGAATACGGTCTCGAGGTGCTGAAAGACTGCGGACCGGAAGAAGCGGAAGCAGCGATGAAGCTTCTGCAGGCCGGGGCAGTGCAGATCTCAGTTGACAGAAAAATTGCAGGCGTATTTGTGCACGCCCGGGTTATGAACGACACGCATTCCGCAAGCTGCACCATAGAGAAAAATCACTCGAATATCACCGAAGTGAGGTGTGATGATACAATAATATCTGAATTTTCCTCCGTCCTGACGGGGGCTTCTGGCAGCATTTCCGCGGCCGAAGCCATCGCGTGTATGACGTGGGAGGAAGTAATGGGGTATCTTGAAGATACAGACAAAGATGACCTGGCCTTTCTTCTTGACGGTGTAAAGATGAACCGGGCAATCGCAAAGAAGGGTTTTGAAGCGGGAATAGGCATTGGCGCCGGACGTATGGTTCGGGATATGTCTCCGGATTTTGAAAAAGCGGAGCTCGGGTCAAAGATCAGGGCATGGAGCAGTGCCGCATCCGATGCCAGAATGAGCGGCATCCCGATGCCTG
>JAAYJB010000303.1 GCA_012523155.1 Synergistaceae bacterium
ACCGAGGGCCAGATAGTTCTGGACAGGCGTCTTCGCGAGAGGGGGGTCTACCCTCCCATAGACGTGCTTCCCTGCCTGAGCCGGCTCATGAACAAGGGAATAGGGAGAGGGAAGACCTTCCCTGAGCACAGGGCCCTGGCGGACCAGATGTACGCTTCTTATGCCCGGGCGCGGGAAGTGGAGCGAATGCGGCTGATCGTCGGAGACGACGGGCTGTCTCCGGTGGAAAGGATCTATCTCGAGTTCGGTTCCCTTTTCGAGAAACGATTCCTTGCCCAGGGTCAGGCAAGGCGGTCGCTGGCCGAATCTGAAAAAGTGGCGTGGGAGTGCCTGAAGATTCTTCCGCGGGAGGAGCTTTTCAAGCTGCCTGAGGTTTATGTCGTGGAAAACGCGGGCTACCCGTCGTCTGAAGAAGGACCATGACGGGCACGTTTTCGGGGCCGCCTACCAGGGAACATCTTCTTGCAGTCAGGAAAAGGATCCTCTCGGTTACTCACGGGAAAAAGCTGCTTGAGAGAAAGAGGGACGCCCTTGTGCGCGCCATGGATGAGGAGCGGCGTCTTTTCAGGGAAGCTGAGAGAGAGTTCCGCGAACGGACGAAAAAAATCACTTTTCTCTATACCGTGGTGAGGATGTTCGAGGGTGAAGGAGCCCTTCACTTCCTTTCTGCCGGAAATCCGCCCCTTTCGGTAGACGTGAAGAAAAAATCAATAATGGGATGCCGGTACGCAGGCTTTTTTCCTGAAGAAGGGCAGCTTTCGCGGCTTTCGTGGAAGCTGCCGTTTGATCCTGCTGTCACATCTCTCTCACTTGAGGACCTCCTCAAGGCAATGGAAGAAAGCGAGAAAATCATGTGGAGGTACATCAACCTGAAAGCGAAGGTCGGAGCTATAGAGAGGGAGCTTGCGAAGACGACGCTCAGGATAAACACCCTTGAGCATATCTTCCTGCCCTCGCTCAAAGGCGAGAGCAGGAGGATCGAAGATCTTCTTTCCGAACGGGAACGCCAGGAGAAATACGTGGCGAAGCGGGCGGGGAAAAAAGAAAACCGGGCTTTCCACCGGGAATCGGGAAAACATACTGGACACAGCCTATGAAAATCATTATCCTTAGTGTCGGAAAACCAAAGGAGAAGAACTTTTCTGCACTGGCAGATAAATATTTCCGGAGGATCGGTCCTTATGTAAAGTTGGGACTTGAATTCGTTTCCGAGGCGAAGGACACTGACCCGGCCAGGAAAGTGGAGCGCGAGGGGAGAGACATACTGAGGAAGATCCGCGAAAGGGATTTCGTGGTGACCCTCGATGAGAGGGGCAGGGAAACGGACAGCGTCTCCTTCGCGGAATGGTTTTCGGAAACAGTGAACAGAACGGAAGGGCGGATCATATTCGTCATCGGCGGTTCGTACGGCCTTTCGGGAGAAGTGAAGAACAGAGGGGATCACTCCCTTTCCCTTTCAGGGATGACGATGCCTCACGAGATGTGCCACGTGTTTCTTCTCGAGCAGATCTACCGGGCATGTACGATACTGAAAGGCGTGGAGTATCACCACTGAAAATTTTTTTTGAGAACAGGAGCTGGTTTTGATGAACATGGACAAGATAATGAAACAGGCCCAGAAAATGCAGGCCCAGATGGCCAGGGTACAGGAAGAGCTTGAGGGAGAACGGGTCGAGGGAAGCGCCGGAGGCGGCATGGTGATCGTCGAAGCGAACGGCCACGGTGACGTGGTGAGTGTGAAGATCGATCCGGAAGTGGTGAAGAGCGAAGACGTGGAAATGCTCGAAGACCTTGTGCTTGCCGCAGTGAACGAGGCAGCCCGAAGGGGCAGGGAGCTTGCGGCGGAGCGGATGGGAAAGGTCACCGGCGGACTCGGATCCATGGGGCTTTTTTAAAGGTTCTGCCCCGTGTCCCTTCCTGATTCTTTCGAGCGCCTGACGTTTCTGTTCCGGAAGCTCCCCGGTATCGGAGCAAAGACTGCCAGGCGTATGGCTTTTTTTGTCCTGCAGCAGCCGCCCTCTTTTGCGGGCGAGCTTGCTGACTGCCTGGCAAGGCTTAAGGACAGCATCACGACGTGCTCGAAGTGCGGCAACATAACCGAAAACGATCCCTGTTCAATATGCAAAGACCTGCTTCGGGAGAGAAAAACCATGTGCGTGGTAGAGACGGTGGAGGATCTTATCAGCATAGAGCAGGCAGGGGTGTTTTCAGGGGTCTATCATGTGCTCGGAGGCAGGGTATCGCCCCTGGACGGAGAGGACCTGGACGAGGAGGTTTTTCGAAAACTCATCCGGCACATTGACGAGGACGGCACGGAGGAGGTGATTGTGGCGACAAATCCGAGGATAGAGGGTGACCTCACCTATCATACGATAGCTGAACAGCTGGAAGGGCGGAACGTGTCCATTTCACGAATCGCCTATGGTCTTCCTGTGGGCGGCAGCATCGAGTTTGCCGACAGGACGACGCTTCTTGCGTCCCTGGAGTCCCGGGTGATCATGAGAAGAAAGGAATGACGAAGATTTTATTCGGGGTGTTTGCTTATGAGTGTAAAGGGTCCTTTTTTTACAAAGCGAGGTGAGAATATGACAGAGGGTTTCGGGAAGATCGTGCAAATGATCTTCTCCGGTCTGCTGATTCTTCTTGGAGGCATGATAGGTGCACAGGCGGCCCAGTTTATCCTTCCCCTGGTTCCCGAGGCGTGGTTCTGTCCTGAAACGACCTGGCTTCCCATGTGGCTTCCGTGCAAGATTTTCGTTACTGTTATTTCAGTGGTTTTATTTGCTTTTATCGGCTTGATGCTTTCCCCATTGTTCTTGAAAATGCTGGCTCTGACAGGGGCTTTTTTTGAAACACACCTGAAAACGACGAGCTGGTCGGAGATAACCTCTGCGACAGTGGGCATGATCGTTGGACTTATCATTGCCAACCTGATCGCCCTGCCCTTTTCCGACCTGCCGTTCGGGAGCTACCTGGCAGTTGTGCTGAACGTTGTGCTCGGCTATCTTGGTGCCAGGATCCTGCTGAAAAGGCAGAGTGACTTCCGCAGTGTCCTTACCCCCATCCAGGGGCTCAGAGAGCGGATATCCATGATCAGGGGACCGAAGAGCGAGAACCACGGTGAAGAGGAGTCCGGTTATCCTGATGACAGTCATCCATGGTGCGCCGGCAAAAAAATACTCGACACCAGTGTGATAATCGACGGCAGGATCCTTGACGTGGCGCGCACAGGGTTCCTTGAGGGACTGGTCATTATCCCCAGGTTCGTGCTGCTGGAGCTCCAGGCGGTGGCGGACTCCACCGACCCGGCAAGAAGGACGAGGGGAAGAAGAGGGCTTGACGTGGTGAATGAGCTTCAGCGCCTGCAGGATCTTCAGATAGAGATTGCGGACATGACGCTGAAGACTCTGAAATC
>JAAYJB010000304.1 GCA_012523155.1 Synergistaceae bacterium
CCGAACATCCGGACTGGATCCCAAGGACCAGGACAGAAATCGGACCGTCAGACCGGATGGATCTTTTCAGGGGTCAGATGCCTGGAGATTCCGCTTTTTCATCAGGCGGAACCCCGGGGGAGTAACATGCGGGAAAAGTGCAGCCAGGGTGGTTTCACTCTTCGTTGACAAGCACATGGAACTGGGAATAAAATAAAAAAACAAAATATTAAAAAGAAAAAGCAATCGTACGCACTTTCAGCCGCATGGCGGAAAGGATTTCAAGGACATAAACCTTTTCTTGCCCTTTTTTCTATAGATGCCGTTACACCATAGACTGTTATTTACTCCCTCCTCTGCAGAAAAACTTCTTCTCAGGCTTGTGATCCGTACCCGCCATCAATCATTGTTCCCTTTTCATCCTATGCGACTGCAGGAATCTTTCAGTGTGGGAATTCTGCATCACTAATTTGGGAGGCGATGCTCTGTGAAAGTGAATGACAGGTACGTTTCTTTTTATTATGAACTGGATAATGACCGGGGAAAGATCGAGATTGAAAAGGAAAAAACAGCCCTTTTGATCGTGGACCTTCAGAGAGTTTTTGTTGAAAGGCCATCCGGAGAAAATTTAACGGAAGAAAAACGGAAATTTGCTGAACGGTGGAAACCTTTTTTTGACAAGATTGAAAATGTGGTGCTCCCAAATAATCAGAAGATCCTGAAAGTATTCAGGGAGAAAAAGATGGAAGTGGTATTCGCTATGATCCAAAGCCGGAAAAAGGACGGCAGAGACAGGTCACTGGTACAAAAAGCAACAGGTTTCAACGAGCTTCTCCTGCCTCCGGGTTCAAAGGATGCAGAGATCATGCCGGAAATTTCCCCTATTGAAGATGAAATTGTTGTATGCAAAACAACCGATAGTGCCGTAACAGGCACAACTCTGCGTTTAATGCTGAGCAACATGGGTATTGATACAGTCGTTGTAACAGGTGTTTTTACAGACCAGTGTGTATCGGGGACAGTTCGAAGCCTGGCCGACGAGAGTTTCAAGGTGTGGTTGATCGAGGATGCCTGCATGGCGGCAACGGAGGAAATCCAAAACCATGAATTAACAGTACTGAATAATATCTACTGCCATGTGATCAATACTGAAGAATTACTGGAGGCAATAGGATAGGCACCTTTAGCGTAATCTAAGAGGAGGCGGTAGAAATGGCTCAGGGGAAACTTAAAAGAGAATTGACTTTTGTTTCTATGGTGTCGATCGCTGCCGGTTCTGTTATTGGAGGATGGCTTGCGGAAGCTCCCTACTGGTTTAGCGTGAGTGGTGCAGGATCAGCATTTATTTTCCCGATCCTTGCCATTTTATTGGTTCCGGTTGGGCTTGCGTTTGCAGAATTGACCGCAATGCTTCCTTTTGCCTCGGCTGTTGATGTTTGGACTACTAACGCTTTCGGACACAAGGCAGGATGGAGCACCCAGTGGATGATGTTTTTAGTTCAGGTAGTTGAACCGCCATTGATGGCATTCATATTCCTGACAGCAATCAACTACTTCATTCCCATCCCTGCCGGCATGGCGAAAACAGTCGCTATTGGGCTTGTGTTTCTCTGGTACGTCATCTCCAACTTTGACATTAAGCTCACAGGCACACTGGCGAACCTCTTTTTCTATTCCATGATTGTAATGTCACTGTTCGTAGCAACGGTTTTTTTCATGAACGACAGCTGGTCAATGTCCAATATAACGGGTCATGGAGGCTATTTCCCGAAAGGCGGATACGGAGTTTTCATCGCGATGGCAGTTTTCTCCCTGAAATTCATAGGATTTGAGTTCACGCCAACACTTATTGAAGAAACCAATTTCCCCGCTGGCAAAATGTGGATAGTCGTTATGTCAGCATTGTTTATACCAGCTGTTTTATACCTCATCGTGGTACTTGCCATAGGCGGTTTAGCCCCCTGGGGAGAGATAGCCGGGATGTCCATGCCCGAACCTGAACTGGTAGCCAAGTTGGGGTTGCCGGCGATAATCGGGATCATTGCTATTGTTTCCGGCATTCTTCATGCACTCACCACTTTAATGGGGTTCTGGGCCTCTTCAGCCAGGGTTCTTTACGGAGCTGCGCAGCTGAATCAGCTTCCCAAGCTTTTCATGGATGTGAACAAGCACGGACAGCCCTGGTTTTCGAATCTGACCGTGCTCTTCTTTTCAGTTTTTTTCTGCATGTTCACCGAAACGAACTGGGTTCAGTACATATACGCAGTTTCATGCATCGCTGCAGGTGTCGTCTATTTTGTCTGCTGCCTGAATGCCATGAAACTTCGAAAGACCCACCCCGAATGGGAAAGGCCTTTCAAAGCACCGGGAGGCAACCCACTGTTTATTTCCGGTATGGTGATTTCTATCTGGATAATTATCGGATCCGTACTTGAACTGGAAATCGGAGGGTATATTTCACTGGCCATTTATTTCCTGATCGGCTACGGGCTTCACCTGCTCATGACAGTTTTAAGAAAAAAATACCCTGAAAAATACCAGATGCTTGGAACTTTAACTCCGGAAGACAAGGAAAAGTTCGGAACGCTATAGATTCCGAAAGATATGGTTCAAGGCCCCTTTTACGGGGCCTTTGTTTTTATTTTTGAGCTGATCGCTCGGAATTATTCGCCTGTGGTTTTAACACCTTCACACTAATTGTAGAATTTTAAAATATAAATACTTTCCGATTTGAAAATGGACGCACAGTGTCCTCAATGGCGTGATGGAAGTGATTCTTATAAAACAGAACAGTTGCGTGTTATCGTTTGCTCAGCGTTTCCCGGGAAGGCGATGTATTCAAGGACAGCTGACTCTCATGAGGAAAAAGAACTGGACGGTTATGGAAATAAAAATTGGTCCCACAGGCAAAATAAGGTTGACATCTCCGTTTGACCCGCTATAATATACCTTCGTTGAGCCGGTGTAGCTCAGCTGGTAGAGCAGCTGACTTGTAATCAGCAGGTCCCCGGTTCGAGTCCGGGTGCCGG
>JAAYJB010000044.1 GCA_012523155.1 Synergistaceae bacterium
CGTATGATTATCGTACATTCTTTGAAAAGCTCATCGGCCCGGGGTGGGTCATTTACGAAATCGCCTTCATCGTGCTTCTCTGCCTCATCATGGGAGTGGTGGGCGCGGCTTCCGGGAGCATCCTGAGAGATTCCTTCGGTCTTCCCCCGATCGTGGGTTCGGCAATTTTCCTCGTTTTCGTGGCCTATCTCACCTACAGCGGCAGCAAGACCATTGAAGTGGCCCTCTCCTGGTGGTCGTACATGCTGTATGCCGTATTCGCCGTGTTCCTGTACCTGGGCTACACTCATTTCGGCGACGCCATCTCCGCAAACTTCGCCGCTGACACTGTGAAGCCCGGCTGGCAGATGGGCGGCTTCAAGTACGCCTTCTACAACATAGCCGTCACGTCCACGGTGCTGTTCTCGCTGAACTACCTGGAGAGCAGGAAAGAGGCCATAATTTCCGGGATAATGGCGGCTTTCATCTCCATTCTCCCGGGAGTTTTCTTCTACGTGGTCATGGTCGGCTTCTATCCCGACGTGCTGTCCATGGAGATCCCCTCCAACGGGATCATCGCCCAGCTCGGGGTGAAGTTCCTTCTGCCCGCCTGGCTCATCGTTCTATTCGGCACCATGATCGAGACGGGGGTGGGATTCTTCCACTCCATCAACGAGCGGATCAACTCGACCCTCATCCGGAAAAGAGGAGTGGGTATGAGCAACCTCGCAAGGGGCGCCGTGGGTGCATTCCTTGCCTTCATGGGGCTGGTCATCTCCAATTTCGGTCTGATCGGGCTTATAGCCCAGGGGTACGGGACCATCAGCTGGGTGTTCTTTATCCTCCAGGGCGTGGGCATGTTCACCATAGGCCTGTACAAGCTTTCAAAAGCGGAAAAGTAGGTTCACCGTTTCCGGACAGAAGAGAGAGGCCCCTCCGTTTTTTCTCCGGAGGGGCCTCCCGTATTTCCATTACAGAGCGTCGATACGACGAAGGAACTCGTCGAGTTGAGCGGGAGACGGCACACGGAGCCGCACCGACCGTTCATCCAGGTCGAAGAACCCTGGTCCCGGTTCGCAGGAAATGCCTGCACCGGCGAGCCGTGCGGCAAGATCGCCTGCTTCCTGGCTCAGGAGTGCGATTGGGACGCGGAGGTCTGTTTCCGCCACGGTGAATCCTTTCTTGCTTTTCAGTGCCTCAATCATTTTCTCTTTCGCGGTCCGAACGTATTTCCTGGTCTCGTGGAGGTACGATTCGTCCCGGAGGATGGCCTCCGCGAGAAGAGAGTCGAGGGTCCCCACGGCGAATGGCGGCTGGAGCGTCCTGAACGCCGATGCGAGTTCGGGGCTTCTCGTGACGGCATAGCCGACCCGCAGTCCAGCAGCCCCCAGGCCTTTGGAGAAAGAACGGCAGGTAACGATATTGGGCAGGTCTATGGATGCCGCAGATTCTTCGTCGGGAATAAAATCGCCGTAGGCCTCGTCGATGATGATCCATATCCCTTTTCCCATGGCTTCCCGTGCCATTTTTTCAGCCGTTTCCAGCGGGATCACCTGCCCCGTGGGGTTGTGGGGACGGTCGAGATAGATCACCGAGGAGCCGTCCTTTGTGAGCTGTTCAAGGACGGCAGCTTCAATGGAGAACTTCGGGCCTCTGAGGCGCAGAGGCTGGTAGGACGCCCCTGTGTAGAGGGCCTGGAGGACCGCATCGGTGAACTGGGGGGAGACACCCGTGAAGGACGTCCCCGGAGCGAGCATGAGGCGGGAGAGGGTGACAAGCACG
>JAAYJB010000045.1 GCA_012523155.1 Synergistaceae bacterium
AGATTTCGGCCGCGGCCCGACACTATCCCTCCGGGGCCATGACCGGGGTAGACTCAGTTCAGGAAGTACTCTCCTGTGCTCCGGACAAAAAGCTGAAAAGGCCGTCGAAGAAATGGACCACGGCATACAGGGACATGAGCGCATAACCTGCGAGCACCGAGGACTGGGAAATGAAAATCGGTATCCTAAGCCCTGTTGTCCGGGGCATCCACTCGATGCTGTAAAATACCATGTCAACTGCCCACACGGTGAAGAGAATGCACAGGACTGCCATGGTAAGGTCCATAACAACTGCTAGCAGCGCTCTTCCCCTGAGAGGAAGAAGCTGGGGAATAATGTCCGCCTTTACGTGGCTTTGGTCATAGACGCCGTATGAGCTTCCCATGAAATAAAGCCAGAAAGCCGCTATGACGACGATCTCCTCCATCCCGAAAAGGTCCGACTTGAATACGTACCGCAGAAGTACGGTAACGCACATGATAAGAACAACGAAAAGACTGCTCAGCACCAGAAGGGTGCGCTGCAGCCAGAGAATGAATTTCCATGCGGGGGAATTCTTGATTGCATCCAGAAATCTCATCGGGGATCCCTCCAGGCGTGCCGGGCAGCGCAGGCTGCCCGGCACCAAGAGTGTACTACTTCAACGATTCCTTAATTTTTTCAAGTGTTTCCTTTCCATATGTCTTTTCCAGTTTGGCCCACGTAGTGTTCCGTATGGTTTCGGCGATTTCGGCCATCTCCTTGTCGGGGATGGGAATGATCTTGACACCAAAATCAGCCAGTTTCTGCTGGAATTCAACATCTTCAGCCTTACTGTCGGCAAAGCTCTTGTCCGCCTGCTCGTTCACAGCCTTCAGAATGACCTTCTGATCGGCCTCGGAAATCTGGTCCCAGACCTTTTTGCCAACGATGTAGGCCGTCTGGTCGAACAGGCAGTTATAGGGAACGTAAAATTTGATCACGTCGCGGAAACTCAGGTAGTTGATCTGGGACGATCCACCGATCCATCCGTCGCAGACACCAGTCTGGATAGCACTGTATGTGTCGGCGTAGGGAATTGACGTGGTGCGGAAACCAAGGTCCTCGGCTGTTTCCTTATACACGGCAAGGGGGGCGACACGAATCATTGCGTCCTTGGGCATACCTGCCTTGAGGACGTTCGTGGGTTCCTTCGCGAGCCCCACACCCACAAAACCGTCACCGTAGATCCTGAGAAGATTGACGCCCAATTTGTCCAGGGATTTCTCGATAATGTCATAGACCACAGAACCCGGAGAAAGCTGCTCCTGCATTCCTTCTCCCGTCTCGGCCAGGAACGGAAGAGATCCGACCTCGAGCATCAGGTCGAACTGGCTGGGAAGGAAGATAAGTCCCATCTCGATGGTTCCCCGTCGGATCTCCTCGAACACCTGGGTATAGTCTCCGAGCTGGCTCGCAGGGAAAATGTCGAGGACGATCCGTCCCTCCGTCTCCTTTTCCACAACTTCTTTGATGGTATAAAGGGACTTTGTTCCCCTGTACTCAGGGGCGGAAATGCCGGCCACTTTCAGTGTTATTGGTTTTGCGTATGACGGTGTTATGCCCGCAGAGAACAGGACCGCTGCCAGCACAAAAACACCTAAAATACAAAACGCCTTGCTTCTACCTGACATTTAA
>JAAYJB010000305.1 GCA_012523155.1 Synergistaceae bacterium
ACCCATGCTTTCCGGTGATGTGCTTAACGTGTGCCTGGGGTGCAGGGGGGTAGTGAATTTCGAGATAGAGCTGGAGACCGCACAGTTCGACTGCCATTCCGGCCGGGGAGGAGATATTATCCCCAACGCCGGGTGGGAACTACTGCGCCTGCTTCGCACCATGAAGGACGAACAGGGGAACATCTTGATAGAAGGGTTCATGGACGGGGTGCGGAGCCCGACCGAAAAAGACATGGAGGTGATCGATGGGCTGCCTTTTGACCGGGAGAACCTGAAGAGTCTTTATGGGGTACCCTCCTTTGATCTGGACAAGAGACAGTATTATACGAAACTCAACCTAATGCCCACGCTCACCATCAACGGGATCACGTGCGGCTACCAGGGGAAAGGATCCAAGACCATCAATCCGGCGAAGTCCTCAGTAAAAATGGACGCCAGGCTGGTGGTGGACCAGGATCCTCTTGACATTGCTGAAAAAATCAAGAAACACGTTGCTCTTCATGCCCCCGGTGCGAGAGTGACGGTACACGGTTTTATGCACCCCTCGAAGACGGACGGAGATCTTCCGGTGTGCAGAACTGTCGTTGCGGCGCTCGAAAAAGTGTACGTCGATAACGTTGCCCTCTCCCTCGGCCTGGGAGGAAGTCTTCCGAGCTATGTATGGACCGATATCCTTGGTGTTCCCGCCCTGGGCATTCCCTACGCCAACCAGGACAGCGGAGGGCATGCCCCGAATGAAAACTTTCGGGTGGATCTTCTGCAAAAAGCGGTCCATGCATCGGCGCAGATACTATTCGATATGAAATAAGAATTACCCCGTTGCAGCAGGCAGCGGGGTAATCTCTACCCGGGGAGGTGGGAGCTCTCCCGAAGCTTTACGTAAAATAGTACAGCTGGGGCGGGATGAGACCGCAGGCGAACTTTTCTGCGGCTGCCCTGACATGGCTTCCGCCGTTCTCGAGGCAGAACACTCCGTGCCCTGGAAACAATGCGTCTACTTCGAATTCGGCGAGCTTCTTCATGGCCTGGGCGTATGGGAAAAGGCTCACGTCGGGGAGCGATTGGATGAGCACCTGCCCGCAGGCGAAAACCGCATCGCCCGTGAAGAGGCATTTCTTTCCGTCCACCGTTCCGTACACCACCATGTCGCACAGGCTGTGTCCCGGCACCATGTGGACGGACAGGGCCACATTTCCCGCGGTCACGGTGTCTCCCTCATTCAGGCCGATGACTCCCGGACACTTTGGATAGCTGAAATCCGCCGGGTACAGTCCGCCCTTGGCCAGGGATATGCTTGTGGCGTCCTCGTCACCCGATGCGATGGCCTCAGCCTCGGGAGCCGGTGCGTATACCGCGCACCCCGATGCCTCCATGATCCTGGCTGCACCACAGGCGTGGTCTCCGTGGTAGTGGGTCAGCACTATGGCCTTGATGTCCTGGGGGGAATAGCCGTGGGATTTCATGACTGTGTCCATCCTGCCGGTATCCAGCCCAACGCCTGAATCAATCAGGATGCAGCCGTCTCCTCCGTCCACAAGGTAGACGTTGCAGTCCAGTTCGTGGGTCATGCCGAACCCCCACTTGCCGCTGGCCACGATATAAATGCTGTCGGTTATCTTCATGGTCCATCCTCCTTGAAAAGTCAGGTTCCGGCCCCGCAGGTCCGTCTTCTTTGCCCGTCTG
>JAAYJB010000306.1 GCA_012523155.1 Synergistaceae bacterium
GGGAAGACAAGGCCGCTCTGGCCCTCAGGGCGGGCAATGCGGACCTGGCAAAGCAGGCCCTCTCGAAGAAGATGATCTACGACGGCCAGGCGAAGCAGTATGACGCCATGGTGGCCCAGGCGTCAGGTACCACGACACAGCTCAGGGGCCAGCTCGACAGCCTTAAAACGAAGCTTGACGAGGCCCGGATGAAGCAGGCCACCCTGGTGGCCCGGGCACAGGCGGCGAAGACCCAGAAGGAATTTTCCACTGTGCTGGGGACGAACGTGGGACAGGGAGCCTTCGCCAAGTTCGACAAAATGGAAAAGAAGATCGAGGGAATGGAGGCGGAAGCCCAGGCCTTCTCCGAGCTTTCCGGCGAGGCGGCTGCCGATGACCCCTTCAGGGACATGGAAAAAGACATGCAGCTCGAGGCGGAAATGGCGAAGCTCATGGAAAAAATGAATGCGGGAGGTGGCGCAGGTGCATAAGTTTCCGGTGCTCAGGGACGGAGTGAACCAGCCCCTGCTCGAGGACGTGCGGAAAAAAGTGGACGGCTACCTGGCGGAGCTTTTCGACGGGGAGGACCTCGTGAAAGTGGACGGCCTGGTTTCCTTCACCTTCGGGAGCGCCACCATCCAGGTGACCGTCAATCCCTGGCATTCGGAGGACGTGCTGGTCAAAGTCTTTTCCTATCTCGCGGACAACGTGGACCCGGGCAGGGCCTCCGCGGAATTCATGAGACTGAACTCGGATCTCCCCCTCGGGGCCTTCTCCCTGACCTTCGACAACACGGTCATGCTCTCCTGTTCGCTGCCGGGGGCAAGCCTGGATAAAAACGAGCTTGTCGGCGCCCTGCAGACCGTGGCGGCCTACGCGGACCAGTATGACGACATCCTGAAGGAGATGTACCGGTAGTCCTAGTCTGACCAAAGGAGGGGATGGAATGAACATGTTTGCTCTTGCTGCAGGCGGCCTGCTGGCGGCGGGAGGCGCGTATCTCGCCTTCGTCCAGAAGAAGAAAACCGAGGGAATGCTCACGGAGCTCAAGTTTATGAAGGCCATGCCGCTGCAGGAACTTCACGGCACATGGAAGTCTCTGTGCGACGAGGGCATGGGGGACGGTTTCCGGGATTTCATCGAAACCAACGGAGCCGCCGCCACTGACGGAGAGCTCATCGCTCCCTACAGCGGGCAGCCTTGCGCGTACTACGAGGCCACGGTCCTGAGGGAATACGAGAAGCAGGAAACGTCCACCGACAAGGACGGAAAGGTGAGGACCAACAGGACGAGGGGGTCCGAGACGGTTTCGTCCCAGAAGAGCCCCTCTCCCCTCTATGTCGCCGACGGCGACGTGAAGGTAGGCATCGACCTCGACGGGGCGACCCTTCACCTCAGGGACGGCGCCGACAGGTTCGAGCCCTATGAAAGCAATAAAACCTACACCTTTTTCGGAGTCCAGTTCTCGT
The DNA here is from genome assembly GCA_012523155.1 of Synergistaceae bacterium. Classification (GTDB taxonomy): domain Bacteria; phylum Synergistota; class Synergistia; order Synergistales; family Aminobacteriaceae; genus Aminivibrio. The sequence goes on from JAAYJB010000306.1 coordinate 1,449, forward strand.
CCCCCTCAGGGGTCCGGACTCTCGGCTTCAAGTACAGGGAGAAAATCATCCCCCTGGGACACCCTCTCTACGTGGCGGGGGAGGCCCGGCAGTCGGCGGGAAACCTGCGCATCGGAAGACCGTCCGAAAAGGGAAAGCCCTTCATCGTCTCGGTGAAGTCCGAGGAAGAAGTGACTGCGGGCGTGGAAGGCAAGGCGAAAACCCAGTTTTACATAGGCATCGCCCTTGTGGTGATCGGCCTGGCCATAGCCCTGTTCGTGAAATAGGGGAAGGAGGAACGGAAAAATGAAGGGAAGACCGGTAACGGCAGTTCTGGCGATGTTGTTCGTTCTCGCGGTTTCAGCGGCGGCGTTTGCGGCGGATCCAAAGTATACGAAGAGTTCCGTCTTCGGCCCGAAGATCACCGACGGGGTGACCGACGAATTCCTCCAGATGGTCCGGGACGATCCTGACATCAAGAAGTGCAAGCCCCTCCGTCTCGGGGGAGCCGTCACCGACGACGACCTGAAGAAAGTCGCCTCCCTCGCGGATGTCCTGACTGGGCTTCTTCTGGAGCGAACCGACCAGGTGTCCGACCTTTCTCCTCTCTCGAACCTCTCCGGCCTCACCTACCTGAAGCTTGACAGCCTCAAGGGGATCAGAACCCTCGCTCCCCTCGGGGCCCTTGTGAAGCTGAAGGAGCTGGAGATCCGGCAGGTGGAGTATCCCGACCTCGCATTCCTGGCCGGCATGAACGACCTGGAGTCCCTGGTCTTCTTCATGCAGCCCAAAACTATTGAGGACATTTCTCCCC
>JAAYJB010000307.1 GCA_012523155.1 Synergistaceae bacterium
CAGCCGATTTAATTTTCGAGGTTCAGGAAAAAAGGGGACCTGTTTTGAAATCTGTCTAAAACAGCTCCGCAAAGCCCTGGAAATTCAGGGTACTATTTCAGATTTCAATTTATTTTGGACAGCAGTGATATCATTTATATGTCGACGGGAAAGAGGACCGCCCTGCAGGGTGCCGCTTCGGCCCCCTGTATCCTGAGGGGGAGTGCTGACAGGAAATATGTTCCGTCCGGCGCATGGTCCAGGTCAAGGGATTCGATCAGTGCCATGCCTCCGCCCAGAAGGAGAGTGTGGATGATCTCCTCTTCTCCGGGAGACGCAAGTGACATACCGTCGGTCCCGGCCGTGATGACACCGCTGTCGAGGAGAAACTGCCCGGCGGATTCGGAGAGAAAAGATGTACCGCTGCTTCTCAGGAGGACGCGCTTTACTCCTTCCGGAAGAATACGGCGAAAGAATCCGGCGTCCGTTATTTGTCCTTCGGGAAGTGTCAGGACGATACAGGGACCGATGAAATGTTCGGGGTCCATCCCGGAAATATCCTTTCCGCCCTGAATGATGTGGAGGGGGGCGTCGCAGTGAGTCCCAACATGGAGCCCTGTGCGGATAACTCCCAGCGTAAACGGGTCCCCGGAGGCCGTATCAGAAAGCCGCTTCAATTCGGGTACCGGGTCTCCGGGGTAAACGGGGGCGGAAAGAAGTTCCCGCGTGATGTCGATTATGTTGCTGCTCCTGTTCATGGAACTGCTCACTGGAGGCTGAACGGTTCGATTGCCTTGAAAATGCCTGTCTTCGTCATGTCCCTCCGAAGCTCGAATCCTTCGAGAACTGCCACGGGATCGAGCATGTTCAGGCGGCGGAAGTCGATGTCGTCCCACTGTTCCCGGAGAGCCCTGACGCTGTAGAGATATTGGTCCTCGGTCCTGCCTGTATCGCCCCTGACTTTCTGGGTAAATCCAGAAAGGATGACCTCGCGGATCGCCGGTACCGAACGGAAGCATTCTCCCATAAGGAGCAGGGCGACCCCATGAACGTGGCGGGCGTAATCCTTGCGGAGTCTGGTCTCACTTTTGGGGTTTTCAGAAAGCCCGTTTCTTTTTGACCAGCTGAAGACTGACGGGGGCATGTCTTCGATCTCCGGAAGGTCCACATCGAGAAATGCCCTGTCCCCGTCGACCTGGAAGGACGCTCGTGTCTCCCGGGGCCAGTCTATGGCTGATATTGCCGCTTCAAGTGCGCCTTCAGGATCGTCCCCTGCCCGTTCCATATTTTCAGTAAAACGGACTGCCCGCTCCGCCTCTGCCTTCTCGAACTGTTTCCGCCGCTCCTCGTGATCTTCGAGCAGGGCTTTTTGTCTTTTTTTCCTCGACCAGTAGATAAACCCCTCCCATGCCGCCCAAGGCAGGAATGAGAGGCCTTTCGTGTGGTACACCAGGACGACTGCAGCGACAAGGACCAGTATCCTGACCCAGAGAGGAACCGGTGCAGGGGGAAGTGCGGGGAGAGGCTCGCCAAAATCCGCGGGGATGTATTCCGGTTTTTCATGGGAAGGCCTGGCCCTGAGATGGATGTCTATTATTTCCTGTATGGCCGCATTCATCTGTTCAACTGAACCTTCGTTACCCTGCCCGGACACCTCCTTCGAGGAAGTTGAACTGCCGCTTTTTCCCTTGCCCGGCCAGGGGAGAGGAAGTTTTTTCCGGTAAAATATGCCCGACCCCGGAAGTCCCACGTTGGCATGAACGCCTCCCTTACCTATGCCGAGGGAAGCTCCCTTGACACCCAGGGTAGCGCTGACGCCGCTTTTGCTCAGGTTGATCCTGACACCGGGAGCGATGGTGATCGACTTGCGGAAACGGATTCCCATAATGGTTCAATGCCTCCTTTGGCTGCACTCATGAGAACCTGCCCGTGAGGGGGCAGAGAAAAAAAGGCTCCTCCCGGTGAGAGAGGGAGCCCCTTCGGACCCGTATTCCCTAAAGGTCTTCCTCGGGGTCGACGAGGAGGAAATCCCACCGTTCCTCGCTGATCTCCCTTCCCCAGATCTCGTGCCGCACTTCCTCGGTGGGGGAAAACCCGTAGAGTTCATAGAGATGGCGGGCAGAGCGGAGTTCGGAGAAAGTCCAAAGAAAGATCCTGTGATACAGGTTGAGCCTGCAAAACTCGATTGCCTGGTCCATAAGGCGCCGTCCGATGCCTTGCCCCTGAAACTCGGGGTGCACGAGGAACCAGCGCAGCTTGGCTGTTTTTTCGTCCTCGCGGTCAATGGCAATGGACCCGACCACGGTGCCGTTATGGTCGGCAACCCAGAAACCTGCTGTTCCTGAGTCCCGGTTCTTCAGGAAATTCGTCATGCCTTCGAAAAGGTAATATTCGAAGGAGGCATCAAGACTGTACTCTTTCATGTAGAAATCCATGTGCTGCGCAGCGACAAACCCGAGTTCACCAGGCTTTCCGGGGCGAACGGATGCTCCCCTGGGTTCGCCTGAAAAAATGCTTGTTAGCGCATCCATTGACTGCAGAAGGGTATTCACGTCAACGCCGCTCATGGACTCAAGCATTTCGGCAACTTTTTGGTCAGAGACTTTCTCGAGGACAGAGAGTACGTGCTCGCCTCTTGATGTAAGCTTGAGGTTGTATGCCCTTCCATCGGCGGGGGACCGCTCTTTCAGCAGCAGTTCGTCGTGTTCAAACCGCCGGATGATGCGGCTGAGATACCCTGGATCGAGCCCAAGCCGGAGGTTTATCTCGCTTGCCGTGGCATTTTCCGTGTGTTTTATTTCGTAAAGCACCCTGGCCTCCGCGAGGGAGAACGGACTGTTAAGAACGGAGGAATTCAATGCGCCGATGATTCCTGTGTAGAATCTGTTGAAGGCCCGTATTTGCTTCGTGATGTTTTCAGGAATGTCCTTCACGTGTATACCCTCCTTTCGAGTCTATTAATACACAATATTATTCTGTTTTATTGTTGACGTCAAGAAAAAAATGAACAAATTTTTTGTACATTCCTCCTATTACTTACTACGTACTCACCGGCCTGCCGCAGTGTTCCGTGCAAGGTCCTTGAAATGCTGCAGACGGTCGGGTGTCAGCAGGCCCGAAATATAAGAGGAGAAAACGGTCTTGTTTCCGAGAAGCGGTTCGTCCCGGAGTTCAGGTACAATATCTGCCGCATGCTCGAAGGACAAGGTTCCTGGGACAGGAGAAAACTCGGCGAGCCTAGCGTTCCCCCCGTTTTCCGCTATGAAGCGGATGGTCTTTTCCACCGATTCAGGGTTCTGACCGGGGACTCCTGCAAGGACATAGGTTTCGAGCTGGTCCGGGGAAAAGCCTGCCTGTTTCAGGAAGGAAAGCGCCCTGAGGTATTCTTTGTCCCCCGTTTTTTCAGAACCTCTTTTCTGGAATCCCGGGTCAATGCTCTCAAGGCTGAGCCGGATAGTCTGAAACCCTGATTCCTTCAGGAAGAGGGCGCATTCTTCGTCAATTTCCCTGACGTGGAGCCCGTTAGGGGTGTGGAACCGTATTCCTGGTTTCATTTTCCTGAGAGCACGGCACAGAGGATAAAAATGGGTTTCTTTTCCCATGAGAAGCGCATCGTCAAAGAAGGCAAGATCCAGTACATCACCGTTCAGGATCTGAGCAGCGGCGTCTTCGAGAACCTCCTCGCGCGGTCTCCTTCTGAAGCGGGGCTCCAGAATGGAGGAGGCGCAGTATTCGCATGCGAGAGGGCATCCGAAGGATGTGAGGAGCGCTCCGTAGCGTCTGTCCGGATAGAGGTCCATGGCTGGTTTTGTCAGGTCGAGGGAGAGCGGGAGGCTCTGGATTTCATCCGCCCCGGAACGGGCTGCGTGTTCCGGGCACAGACGGGCGTAGATTCCTCCCAGGATGATCCTCGCAGATGGAAAATACTCCCTAAGCGTTTCCATGGTCTGAAAAACGCCTTCGTACCAGTATGTCATTACAGATGTCACCAGGATAAAATCCGGCGGAGGCAATGAACGAAGAGATTCGATCAACCCGTTCCTGTCTATTCCGAAACGGTTATAGCGCCTCGGGATCGATCTGAAGGGAGGCGGCTTGGGGATCTCCGTCCTGCGGATCCTGCTTCTTCCGAAAGGCAGAAAGCCGAACCTGCCTTCGTACACGCAGTCCACCAGGTGCACCCTGTTTCCTCTCCTCCTGAGATAGTCCAGAAGAAAAAGCAGGCCGAGAGGCTTTGCCCAGAGGTCTGAAAATGTGAAGTCGTGAACGGGAGGGTTGATCCCGAGTATCGTTGCTCCTGAAAGACCCCTGAGGAGGGGCGACAGGTCGGCCATGAATATCCCCCTTTTTTCTCCCTCCGGGACAGTGGTCTCCGGCAGGGAATTACAGTAGAGTATAATACCAGACGATATTCGAAAAAACGGAGGGTATGGCGTGAGGAAAAAGCTGCTCCTTCATCTTGCGATACTTTTATTTCTGTCGGTTGCCCTTTGCCTGGGAGCGCAGAATAACTATCTTCTTTTTCACTCTATAGTCGAGTTCTCGAGCATTGTTGTCTTCCTCTTCATCGGTTTCCTGGGTTTTTTCGCGTCACGAATGACGCCCGAGCCCTTTTTGATCGCGTTGAGCTGTATCTACTTATGTACAGCTTTCCTGAGCACCGTACACACCCTTTCGTACCATGGGATGGGAATATTGCCCTGGTGGACGGCGAACCACTCGACGCAGCTCTGGGTACTCATGCGATACGTTCACGGGAGCGGCCTGCTGGCGGCGGCGCTTTTCTCGTCCCTGCAATGGTTCAGGCAACGGTTCTGCATAACTTGTATTTTTGTTTCGTTGGCCGGAACGGCAGCGATCGCCTTCGGCTTTTTCCCGGACTGCTTCATTCCTGGAAGAGGACTGACGGTATTCAAGATATTCAGCGAGTACGCAGCCATGGCGATGATCAGCGCCGCGATCCTTGTTACCCTCAGAAACAGGTGTGAAGAGGCCAAGGAAAACGGATATGCCCTCCAGTGGGCCCTCGCATGTTCCGTTGCAAGCGGGTTCGCATTTACCATCTATGATGACGTGTACGGTGTCTGGAACATGGTGGGGCACATCCTGTACGGGTACAGCGCCTATATCCTTCTGACGGGCGTCCTGTTCGGGAGTTCCAGGAAGCTGATGGATCTCCACTACGCAGAGCTGAACGAGAAAATCAGGGAGATGAACAGGAACCTGGAGCACAGGGTAAAGGAGCGGACTGCCGAGCTCGAGGAAGCAAACCGTGCCAAGAGCGTTTTTCTTGCAACCATAAGCCATGAAGTCAGAACCCCTCTGAACGGGATACTCGGCATGGCGGAATACCTGAAAGATGATTCCGTACCCCCTGACGAAAGGCGGGAGTACCTTGAAGTGATAAGCCATTCCGGGGAATCGCTGCTGGAGATCCTGAACAACGTGATCGATCTCTCCAGGATAGAGTCGGGAACCCAGGAACTGGATATGGCCCCCTTCCGGCCGGTGGAAACAGCAGCTGAAGTAGAATCCCGCTTCAGAGAGAGAGCGGAGGAAAAAGGTATTGAACTGGAGACGTTCCTAGACCCGGCTGTACCCCCGGTGCTTATAGGGGACGGGGGCAGGATCAGGCAGGTGCTTGTGAATCTTGTGGGCAACGGTGTGAAGTTTACCGAAAAGGGGAAAGTGTCTTTTGCTCTTGAATACGCAGGCAGGGAAGAGGAACACGTGTACCTGAAGATCCGGGTAAGGGACACCGGCATTGGCATTCCCGAAGATACGCGAAGCAAGCTTTTCAGACCCTTCAGCCAGTCCGACGGATCCATACGGCGCAGGCACGGGGGAACCGGCCTGGGAGTGGCCCTTTCGAGCAGGATCGTCGCGCTCATGGGAGGAGAACTCACCTTTTCAACAGAAGAAGGGAAAGGGACGGAGTTTTCTTTTACTCTCCTGCTGCAGGAGGGCGGAGTGGGGCTGAAAAATGACGCTTCCAGCCCGGAGCCCTCAGCAATGCCCCAGGAGCTTTCCGTGCTTATCGTCGAGGATAATCCGGTCAATCGTATGATCCTGGAGAACCAGCTCCAGCGTGAGGGATGGACTGTAAAGTCAGCCGAAAGCGCCATGGATGCGGCCAGTGCAGTAAGCGCGGAAAAATTCGACCTTGTGTTCATGGACCTCGAGATGCCGGGCATGGACGGGTACCAGGCGACCGTTGAGATCCGCCGCATTGAGCGGGAAGCCGGAAGATCACCCGTTCCAGTAGTCGCCCTCACGGCCCATGAAGGCGAAGAATTCAGGAAGAAGGCTGAAGAGGCAGGAATGGCGTATTTCATTACGAAGCCAGTGGGCAGAAGAAAGCTCCTCCGCTGCGTTTCCTCCCTTTTCAGGAAGGAAATGGGAGACGAAGAAAAAGCGGACGAAGAACAGGGAAAAACGAAAATAGGCGAACAGGATACGGAAAGGAAGAGACGGAAATGAAGAATGATTATTCGGAGTTCCTTCCGCTTCTCCGTGAATTCCAGAGGACGGAGATAACGGAATGGGCCATCTATACCCGGCTTGCGAGGCGCACCGTCGGCCCCAACGGGGATATCCTCCGGCGCATCGGGGAGGACGAAAAGAGGCATGCATCCATCTGGGAGCGCTACACGGGCAAAAAAATCGAGCCTGTCCTCTGGAAAGTATGGCTCTTCACCCTTCTCGCCTCCGTTCTGGGCATCACTTTCGCCATCAAGCTCATGGAGAAGGGAGAGGAAC
>JAAYJB010000308.1 GCA_012523155.1 Synergistaceae bacterium
CCCATGGAAAGACATTCCCGAAGAGCCTCGTCCGCATTCCGGGGACCCATGGCAATGGCTGTTACCTCGCCCGCCTCCCCTGCAAGAGTTCTCAAATCGAGTGCGGCCTGAAGGGCGTTCAGGTCGAGGGGATTGACGATCGCTCCCATTCCCTCCCGGACCATGGTCCCCGTTTCCGGGTCCATCCGCACGTCGTCGGAATCGGGAACCTGCTTGATCAGAACTGCGATCTTCACGAAATAAAACCTCCTGTCGAAAAATTCGCACCGCAGGGGAAAACATGTTCCGGCGAGAAGAATTGAAGAATCTCCCGGGATTGCTCCCCTGTTCAGTTATTTTGTTATTGCTTTTCCCGGGCGAACCCTGTTGGACACCGAGAGGGTATACTCCCCCGAAAGCCCAAGATCTTTTTCCAGGTCAAAAACAAGGTCTACGCCGTCCATAAGCAATGCCTTGCACTCGTCAACGGCTATCCGCTCGAAGGTGAGAACATAGTGGGGGATTTTCCCCGGTCTTTCCACGTCCTTCAGCACACGAACGGTGAAGGACGACTTGTCGGTGCATCCTCCCGACGCAACATTCACCACGACGGCACCGTCTTTCACCGCGAGACTACCGAGGACAGCCTCTCCAAGCTGCCTCTGCCCGTCGGGAAAAGAGAACCCCAAGCAGCCTCCCGCAAGGATAAGAACCATGATAAACGCAAGGATCGATCGTTTCATTTTCCCCTCCTCCTTTTCCTGCCGGCCCCCGAATCAAACGGGGTTTTCCGGCTCACCATTTTTCCTCCATAATTTCGGCGCGTTTTTTCCCGTACTCTTCTTCTGAAATGAGGTGGTCCCGCCGAAGTTCCTCGAGCTCTCTCAGCCTGGAAGAAGAGGAATCTTCACCCTCAAGGGAAAAATCCAGGGCAAAAGTTTCCTTCCTCAGCTCCTTCAGGGCATTCCTTCCGCGGAAGAAGAGAAAGCCGCACCCCACGGTCCAGACAAGGCTGAAAAACAGGGCAAAGGGCTTCGCCTCCCCTTCGGCAGCCCAGGCAAAGAAGGCGCCTGCGGGCAAAAAGAGGACCGCCAGGACTGTCTGGGCCAGGATTGCAGTTCTCATACTCTTCGGAGGTTTCAGCTTTATCTTATTTTCCGCCATCCAGATCTCCTCTTTTTCTTAATGGTACAGGCAGGGAATACGGCAACCATGTCATGGCGAAACTATATCACAGGGATAAGAACCAGCACAGGGTGAAACGCGGCAGCGGTTCCTCCGGATCTGACGGAGCCAGGACCGCAGGAACCGCTGTTTTTATGACGGGAAACCGCCGCTTTCCCCCCGCAGGAGCGCTTTCCCCTCCCGCAGGCAGTCCGCGACAGAATAGACGAGCATTATTAATGAAGAGACGGGCATGCAGGAGTACAGGAGCGACTTCGGAATTTGAAAGACCGTGGTCAGTTCCGTAGAACTCAGGGTCAGCCTCAGGGAATACCGGAAGAAGACGGCCATGAAAGCTGTCCCGAGAATTGCTACCAGCAGCCGGTAGGCACTCCTGGCCCGATGGTTCCTGATCCTCGGGGAAATCCAGTCTCCAACACAGAAATGCCCCTTCTCCGCCCAAAGGGACGCTGATCCGTAAAAAATCATGGCGGCGAAGCACATTTCCACGATCTCGTCGAACCAGTGCATTGAGACGATTGGGATGATGCCACGAACTGTCTCCGCAGCGCAGGTGAAACCTCTCTCAGAAAGGACGGTAGCGAGGTCGTTGGTGAGCCTCAGGGTAACGTTGGTGACCAGAAGGAGGGCAAGCACAAAGAACAGCACTATTACGAGCATGCGGAGCAGACGCCGGATCAGGAGGTCGGCAGAGCGGGAAAAGCCTGCCATGTCACATCCCTCCCATCATCAGACGGGGCAGGAAAAGAGATATGCCCGGCACGAAGGCGATGAGTACGGTGACCGCAAAAATCACCGCAAGGTAGGGCAATACCTCGCGGGAGAGGGGGATAATGCCCACCCTGGCGAAGCTGTCCACTGCGAAAAGGCACATGCCCACCGGGGGAGTCAGGTTGCCGATCATGATGAGCAGGGTCATCACCACCCCGAAATTGACGAGATCAATACCGAACATTCTCGCCACGGGCATGAAAATAGGCAGTGTGATCAGGAAGATGGCGTTGCCCTCGATAAAGCAGCCCAGCATGAGGACTACACCCATCATTATGATCAGCACGTGGGCCTGGCTCGCGCCCATGGCAACCAGGCCGGCTATGATCCTGTCGGGAATCTTCTGGTGGATGATCAGCCATCCGAAGAAATTGGCCGCCGCGATGATGAAGAGCAGGCTTACCGACTGTTGAAGCGACACGAAAAGGACACCCGGAAGATCCCGGAGTTTCAGATCCCTGTATGCGAACCCGAGGATAGCGGCATAGAAACACACCACCACCGATGCTTCCGTAGGGGTGAAAAAACCGGTCATGATGCCTCCGATGATGATCACCGGCGCCATTAAAGCCCAGAAGGCTCCCCGGAAACTTGCCCAGGCTTCCCTTGCAGGCGTTCTGCAGGAGGAACAGGGATAGTTCCTCCTCTTTGCCATGACAGCAAGGGCGGCCATCATGCCGAGACTCATGATGATGCCGGGGAGGAATCCGGCCATGAAAAGCCTGGCCACTGAGACTCCCGTGATGGCGCCGTACAGGACGAAGGGGATGCTCGGCGGGATCACGGGCCCTATCACCGAAGAAGCTGCCACCAGCGATGCTGAGACAACGGGATCGTATCCATCGTCCACCATGGCCTTGTGCTCGATCTGGCCGAGCCCTGCGGCGTCCGCTATGGCTGATCCCGACATCCCGGAGAAGATGACGCTCGCTACGATGTTTACCTGCCCGAGGCCGCCGGGCACGTGCCCCACCATGGCGCCCGCAAACCGGAATATTCGTCTCGTAATGCCCCCGGTATTCATAAGATTCCCGGCAAGGATAAAGAACGGAATGGCCAGGAGGGTAAAACCCGTGGTGCCGAAGTACATTCTGTGGGGCAGCATGGCAAGGAAATTGCCCTGCCCGAGGACGGCGAAAAAAATCACTGATGTGAGCCCGATCGCCGCGACGACCGGCACGTTGATCGCCAAAAGGCCGATAAGGACGGCAAAAATGTACAGTGTCAGCATGAAGGAACCTCCAGTCAGGACAGTCCGGAACAACAGGGAAGCCCCGGGCGCCCCATATCAGGCGCCCGGTCCGCTTCCTGGTACGGTCGTTATTTTGCTGTAGCCCTGGCCATCTCCATCCACTTGTCGAAGTTCTCCTCGCCTATATTCCTCCTGATCTTCTCATAGGCGGGGCCCATCTTCGCCTGGAAGGGAGCCAGGTCCGGGGTGTCGATCCGGATACCCTTGGACTTCATGTCGGCTATCTGGTCCTGCTCCTGCTTCCGGACGAGTTCTCTCATAAGCAGGCGGGACTTGTCGGACTCCTCGATGATGATCTTTCGCTGATCATCAGTGAGAGAATCGAACACTTTTTTGGAAACCACGTGAGTCATTGAGCTGTAAAGATAATTCACGATCGTGATGTATTTCTGAGACTCATAGAGCTTCAGGTCGTAGATGACCCCGATGGGGTTCTCCTGGCCGTCCACCACTCCCTGGCGCATGGCCATAACAAGCTCGCCGAAGGCTATGGTCTGCACGTTGCCCCCCAGGGCCTCGATGGCCGCCTGGTAGGCCATTGCAGGCGGGGTGCGGATCTTCAGGCCCTTCACGTCGTCAGGGCTCAGGATGGGGCGCTTGGAGTTGGTGATCTGCCGGAATCCCCATTCCCAGCTGTTGATGTACACAAGACCGATCTTCTCAAGCTCGGGGGCGGCCCATTCCTTGAAGGGACCATCGAGGATCCTGTCCGCGTGCTCGTACCCCTGCATGGAGAAGGGGATCGCCACAGAGTCGAAGAGCTTCACGTGCTTCGCTATCTGGTCCTGGCCGGAAAGACTCATGTCAATGACGCCCATGATGACCTGCTCCAACACCTCGGGAGGACTTCCGAGTGCGTTGTTCGGATAGACAATGATCTTTATTTCTCCGTTCGTCCTCTTTTCCACGTTCTCCGCAAACTGTGCAGCGGCAATGGTGGAAGGATGATTCTCAGGACCGAAATGGCCGAGTTTCAGTTCCACTGCACCCCACGCAGCCGGTACCAAAAGAAGCCCCAGCAGAAGGAACACCGCAAGAACAGCACATCTCTGTTTCACGAAAAACCCCTCCCTCAGGTGATGAATCGCGGCTCCAGCGCCGCGTTGAAGCCATTTTCAGCGGAACATCGAAAATACCTGCCTGGAAAACGCAAATGTTTCATAGAGTAAAACGCTATTTCAATTAGTTCTATTTAATTTTCTTGAAAGTGCCCTGATTTGTCAATACCCCCGGGATCTTATTGTTACGAGACAGTGATAATGCCATACCTAAAGCTGGACAGAAACCGGTTTAAAGGGCTTTTTTCCACGAACTTCGGTGGAGAGGAAAGTGAGTCCTTGATTTCCTTCCGAAAGGATGCTAGGGTGTATTCCACATTATCAGCAGTGCCAATTTTCAGTGGACGAGGTGAATCCCCTTATGCTGGGAAAGATCAAGGAACTTGCGGTATCATCGAAAAGCGAGACTGCATCATTACGGCATCATTTCCACCAGAACCCCGAAATTGCCTGGGAAGAAGTGGAGACGACGAAGAAAGTCATAGAAGTCCTTGAAGGATTGGGATTCTCTATTGTAAAGAAAGGCTTCGGAGGTACTGAATGCGGAGTCGTGGCGGATATTAAGGGCGGAAAACCCGGTAAGTGCGTGGCACTTCGGGGGGACATGGACGCGCTCCCGCTTGTGGAAGAGAACGATGTCCCGTACAAGTCCCAAAAAGCATCCGCAATGCACGGATGCGGCCATGACGCCCACACCGCCATGCTTCTCGGAGCCGCAAGGGTTTTGTCGGAGATCAGGGACGAAATTCCGGGAACAGTCCGTCTCCTCTTTCAGCCGGCGGAGGAAAGCGGGCTCAAATCCGGGGCAAAGGCCATGGTGGAGGAAGGTGCCCTCGAAGGAGTAGACGCTGTCGCCGGGATCCATACATGGGCTTCAGCTCCCACAGGGACGATCCTGTACCGCTTCGGGCCCATCATGGCGGCAGCGGACGGCTGGTACCTGACACTGAAGGGAAAAGGGGGACACGGTTCAACCCCCGAACTCTGCATCGACCCCACCATCACCGCAGCGAACATCGTGCTGAACCTCCAGGCCATCGTGGGGCGGGAAGTGAGCGCGAAAGAAACCGTTGTGGTAAGCACGGGAACGGTCAAGGCAGGAATTTCCG
>JAAYJB010000309.1 GCA_012523155.1 Synergistaceae bacterium
GGGATCTCCTCCGGAGGGAGCTTGTCGATTCCCATGCGTACGGTTCTGAAGTGGACGCCGCTGAAGACTCCGGTGTAGTAGAGAAGACAGGGGAGGAGGGCGTATCCGATTATGTGGAAATAGGAAATGTTGAGGAATTCGGCCATCATGAAGGCACTAATGCTCATAATCGGAGGTGTGATCCCTCCGCCCGATGACGCGATGGCCTCAACGGCCCCGGCAAATTCGGGCCGGTAGCCCAACCGTTTCATCAATGGGATCGTATAGCTGCCTGTGACCATGACATTCGCCACAGAGCTTCCCGATATGCTGCCGAAAAGTGCGCTGGATACGACAGCCGCCTTTGCGGGGCCTCCTGTATATTTACCTGTTATGGCGAGGGCTATGTCAATGAATGTTTTTCCTCCCCCGGTGGCAGACAGCAAAGAGCCGAAGATGATGAACATGGAGATGAACGTCGCCGACATGCCCGTGACGCTGCCGTATATTCCGAGAGGGGAGTAATAGAGCGAGCTGAGCACAAACTCAAGATTGATCCCCTTCAATTTCCACATGCCGGGGAAGGACTCTCCCATGAAGATGTAGCCCAGCAGGAGGACGACCATAAGCGGGATGGCAAGCCCTACAGACCTTCGGGCGGCCTCCAGGACGAGGAGCATGAGGGCTCCTCCGAGGATCAGGTCGAATGATGACGGCCCGGTGGTGCCCATGTAGATATCCAGTGCCTTGATGAATGCGTTCAGGTTTGCTGCCAGAAGAACCACTATCAGGATCAGGTCAAACAGGGAAATACCCTCATCCGGGTGCTCTTCTTCTCTCCGGGCACGGAACGGAAAGTAGAGAAATCCTATGGAAAGGCCAAATGCAACGTGGATCGCCCTGAACTGGATGTCGAGGAGACTCGTCAGGTAAATAGGTGCCAGGAGCTGAAAGACGGCGAGGAAAAAGCCGAGAGTGAAGATGACTTTTGTCTTTATCCGGCCAATTGAAGAAAAGCTCACAGTTCATCCCTCCCGCAGGGGGCCTGGCTGCGCAAAGGACGCGCAGCCGGCCGAGATAAGGGGCAGATGGCGCTATTTCTTATACTCCGGAGGAATGAACCGCTCCGGAACATCGATCCCCATTTCCTTCGCGTACCGTATGAGCCCTGCATGGGCGGGCACGACGTCGTCTCCTGCATTCTTGAAGTAGTCTCCCACCGGGTCGAAGCCCTTTATTGGCGCGTAGGCCGAGGCGATCTCGTCAAAGCCTTCCACGTAGGCCTTTACTATCTGGTAGCCCACTTCTTCCGGCATGGAGGCTGTGGCAACAGCTCCGGCGATGGGGCACTCCTCCCATATGGGGCCGACGTCCGGAAATTCCTTTATGATTCCTTTTTCACGCTTGAGGAAGGTCATATAGGGGATCTTTTCCTGGATCTTCTTCACGTCTTCCTCGGAATATCCCACGACGGTGAGCGGTGTCGTGAGGTTGACCTCGATGAGGGAGGCATCCATGTTATAAAGTCCGCTTGATTTCTGAAGGCCGACGATCCTATTCTCCTTCAGGGCGGTTATGGCGTCTCCCAGGGCCGAGGGAACGAGCTGGATGTTGTGTCCGAGGATCTCGTCGTACTGCATGATATATGCTGCAGATGCAGAGCCGGGTATGCCGGGGCAGAACCGTTTGCCCTTGAGATCTGCAAAGGACGTTACTCCCGAGTCTTTGCGGACGTACAGCCGGTCCGCAAAAATATTTCTCAGGAAAAGCCACCGGACATCCTTGAACTGCTTGCCTTCAAAGCCCTCGATCCCCTTGTAAAGCTGCAGCGATCCGGGAAGGTCAATGGCCATGGCGAAATCGAACACTCCCGCACTGATTTTCCTGAGGTTGTCCATCCCGGCTCCGCTTTCGACGACGGTGACCTGGATGCCGTTGTCGGCCTTGTTGATGACGTTGGCAGCTGCCACGCACCAGGCGTATACGCCCGAAGTGGATGAGGTGCTCCCCATGTTCAGATGGACTTCAGCCTGCGCAGTACCCGTAAATAGAAGGACTGCCGCCAGAACTGCAATGATCGATCCCGAAAAAATACTCTTCCTGAATTTCATTTTCATATCCCTCCTGTCCGTTTTTCTCTTTTTCGCCTTTGAGAAAAGATCTCCGCAGGGGTACGCAAATTCTCCTCCTGAACCACACTCCTTTCTTTTTTCCTCCGGGGTCACCGGGGAAGAATGTATTTTCCGTTTTTTTTCAGGTACTTAACAAGCCCGCCTTCCCTCAGTATGTCGAGCATCACGGGAGACAGGGGCTCGAGGGGTATCCTTTTTCCCTTTTCTGCCAGTTCGACGAAATTCTGCCCGATATTGACGGTGACCGTGTCGTCCTGGACGATGTCGTCAGTGTCGCAGAGAAAGCATGGAATGCCCTGGTTAACGGCGTTGCGGAAAAATATCCGGGAATAGGATTTTGCGAGGATGGCCGAGATCCCGGCGTACTTTATGGCGATGGGGGCCTGTTCACGGGATGATCCGCATCCGAAGTTGCGTCCAGCGGCCACGATGTCTCCCGGGCGGACTCTTTGGGAAAATCCCGGCGCTATGTCTTCGAATACATGTTCCGCCAGGGTGGTGAAATCGAGGGTTTTCGTGTATTTCCCGGCGATGATGTAGTCGGTGTTGATATTGTCCCCAAAGATATGGGCTCTTCCGGTCAGAATGTTTTCCATGTCTGTCCTCCTTACTGCTTCCCTGACAGGTACGGCCTGGGATCAGCGATCCGTCCCTCGAGGGCGCTTGCTGCGCACGTGGCGGGAGACGCGAGGTAGACCCCTGACTTGTTGTTCCCCATTCTGCCCTTGAAATTGCGGTTGGCAGTTGAGAGGACATTTTCTCCGTCTCCCGGGACGCCGAGGTGTGTGCCAGGGCAGGGTCCGCATCCGGGCGGAAGAATGGCAGCACCGGCCTCTACAAGCTGAAGGATAATGCCTTCAGCCAGTGCGTCGGCCAGAACATTTCTCGAGGGAGGGCAGACGAGCAGTCGGCAGTTCGGGGAAACCTTTTTGCCTGCCAGGATCCGAGCCGCGATCCTGAGGTCGTCAAGCCTTCCGTTCGTGCAGGTGCCAATATAGACCTGGCTGATCTCCGTCCCAGCGGCTTCTGTAACCGGAACCGCCGCATCCACTGAGTGGGGGAGGCTCACCTGCGGAGACACGTCGGGTGCGTAAATTTCAATCTTTGAGTCGAATCGCGCGTTATCGTCGTCGAATGCTGGGATACCTTCGCTTTTTCCCAGCATCCTGAGATGGGCTGCCGTCTTATCGTCCGCCTCCATCAGTCCGGCCTTCGCGCCGCATTCAATGGCCATGTTGCTCAGGGTCATCCGTTCCGAAAGGGACATTCCCTGTACGGTATCCCCGCAGAAGGAAAGGGCGAGATAGTCGGCACCGTCGGAGCCTATTTTCCCGATGAGATGGAGCATAATGTCTTTGGCGTATGTCCCTTCAGTCATCGGTCCCCGAATATGGACCTTCATTGTCCCGGGAACCCGGAGCCAGAGCTTTCCTGTCAGCATGACCCCGCTCATGTCGGTGGACCCTATGCCGAAGGCAAACACGTTAAGGGCGCCGTATGTGCATGTATGGGAGTCGGCACCCACGGCAAGTCCTCCCGGAGAAACGAGGCCCCTCTCGACCACGATCTGGTGACAGACTCCGTCGCCAACGTCGAACAGGGGTATATCCTGGGCCGATGCAAAGTTCCTGAGAAGTACGTGAAGGTTGCTGATCCGCTCGTTGGGACTGGGAGTGGCGTGGTCGAGGACGACGACCATTTTCGAAGGGTCCCAGACCCGCTCTTTTCCATATTCTTCGAATGCCTTTATGGCGATGGGGCCCGTGGTGTCATGGATCATGGCCAGGTCCACATCGGCGATGACGAAGTCACCTGCCCGTGCATCCATCCCGGCATGCGCCGATACTATCTTTTCTGCCGCGGTCTTTCCCAAGCCGTCGTCCTCCTTTCCTTTTCCTCAGGCTCTGGCTGACAGCAGTTCTGTGAGTTCGTTGAAGCTTGCCAGTTCTTCCATGTGAAGTACGGCGTCGATTATCCTGTCAACACGGTTCTCGTCTTCGATTGCTTTCCCGGAAAGAGTCCGGAATTTCCAGAGCAGTTCATCGGAAGAGAAGGGATTCTTCGGATGTCCCTTGGGGAAGGTTTCCTGGAGGTTGAAAACCCGGCCGTCGTTCAGGTGGACGTCGACCTTCACCGTGTAGCGAAGGTGCCGGGGCAGTTTTTCGATCTCTTCGTCGTGAACCACTTCCACTTTTTTCGCGAACTCGAGGATCCTCGGATCACGGATCTTTTCCTCGGTGAACTGATCGATAAAAGCGTTCCCCTCCAGGAGGGTGACCGCGCATACGTAGGGGTGGCTGAGCTGGGCGGCTACCACGCTGGTTATGGAGTCGGCGTCCAC
>JAAYJB010000310.1 GCA_012523155.1 Synergistaceae bacterium
ACTGACGGTTCCATGGGAGGAAGGACAGCCTACCTGAAAGAGGAGTATTCCGACATGCCCGGAGCGTTCGGGGTACCTATTTACCGGGCGGAGGAACTGGACGGCCTGGCCTCTGCCGCCCATCGTGCAGGCATGCAGATCGCCATGCATGCCATAGGTGACGGTGCACTCGATATGTGCCTCGATGCCCTGGAAAAAGCCATGAGTGAAAAGGACCGGGATGCCCGCCATTACATCGTTCACTGCCAGATGGGCTGCATGGAGCAATACCGCAGGATGGCCCGGCTTGCAATCGGTGCTGCCATACAGCCCCCCTTTGTTCCCTCGGACCGCTCCATGGCCCTCAGGAGGGTCGGGGAGCGCAGGGCCCTTTCAGGATACGCCTGGAAGACGCTGAAGGACCTTGGGATTTTTCTCTCAGGGGGATCCGACTGCCCTGTGGAGTCCTTCGATCCACTGTGGGGGATCCAGGCGGCGGTAACCAGGCAGGACAGGAGCGGCTTCCCCCGCGGAGGATGGAATCCCTCCCAGAAACTTACAGTGGCGGAGGCGGTTGATTTATATACCGCGGGAGGCGCCTACGCCTCATTCGAGGAACACAGGAAAGGCTCACTTGAGGCAGGAAAGTATGCCGACCTGGTCGTCCTGGACAGGGATATTTTTACCTTTTCCCCGGAAGAAATCGGGGATGTGCGGGTCTGTCTCACCATGGCGGGAGGAAGAATAACCGCAGGGAGCATATGACAGCGTAGTGCGGATAGACATGAAAACCGGTATTGAACAGGGACTGGGATTATGCAATAATCTTTTTATATAACCGGATTGCAAGAAGGAGCGTATCCCATGATTGAAAATACTTATCTTCCCTCAGTATCTGCGTTTTTCAGGGCTTTATCTCGGAAAAAAAAGATCCTGTTCATTATGCTTTGCGCATCTTTTTTCTCTTTTTCAGCTCCGGTCCACGCGGAGCAGCAGCGTCTTTCCTACGACGTGGTTATCGCGGGGGGAGGCGCGGGAGGAACCAGCGCGGCCATCGCGGCCGCACGACTGGGTGTGAGGGCGGCGCTCATCGAGGAGACGGACTGGCTGGGAGGCCAGATGACCGCTGCAGCCGTATCGACCATGGATGACCTCAGCGGAAACCGGACGGGAATTTACGGGGAGTTTTACGAAAATATCCGGTATCATTATTTTTTGAAGGGCAAATCTGTCTCAACCTGCTACTGGGACGGCAATACCATGGCATTTGAGCCTTCTGTGGGCAGAAAGATACTGTCTGAAATGGTCAAAGCGGCAGAGAAGAAGTCGAAGGCGGGAGGAAAAAAGGGAGTGCTGGATATTTATTACCGGTCGAAGGTGACAGCGGTCCGGAAGTCCGGCAACAGGATCAGCGGTGTGACGGCCGAAATCGGAGGAAAGAAGGTCCCCATCGATTGCTCCGTGCTCATTGACGCTACAGAGTACGGCGATGTGATCCCCCTTGCCGGAGCGCTCTACCGGGCAGGGAACTCCCTGAGCCCCATGATTTCGGAAAAAAGCCGCGTGCAGGACATAACCTGGACGGCGGTGATCAAAAAGTATCCCGGAGGCATTCCTTCGGGCCTGCGGATGACTGCTCCTCCTCCGGGGTATGAACAGTACGTTCCGGAATTTCGGAGAGCGGTGGCAAAAAATGGCAATTCCTTCCGGAGCTACCCCCTGCGCATGCCGGTCGACTTCGCCACCCACAACGGCTACAGGGGACTGCCCGATTCATCAAACCCGGAAGACTACAACGCGTCCTCTCCAGAAGGCTGGGAGTCGATAACGAAAACCGGTGTGAACTGGACCAATGATTACCCGGGGGCCCGGAAGTGGGAGGGGAGGGGAGGCCTTCCCGTCTCTTACCTGGAGGACGGGGAATTCAGAAAAAAAGCAAACGCTGCGGCGCTCCTCAAGACGCTTTCTTTCATCTACTATGTCCAGAACGAACTGGGGGAGCCGTGGTCGGTTGCCGATGACGAGTTTGATTCCGAATACCCGCTCCGGGCGGTAAAAGGATTCGTGCCGGGTGAATACAGTGAGATAGTCCGGCGCTTTCCTCTCATCCCCTACGTCAGGGAGAGCCGGAGAATTGTCGGACTTGAGACCCCCACTTCGAAGGATGTACGCAGGAATTCCGAAAGCTACCGCGACGGGAGAGGCGGCAGAGAGATACCCCATGCCATGGCCATCGGCGGGTACATCCTGGACCTCCACGCCGCCGACGAGGATGCCGACCTCGAGAACGAATTCGGTGAAACTGCGGCATCCATAAAAACTCACATGCCCCGGGGCCCCTTCCAGATCCCTTTCGGAAGCTTTATATCCAGGGACGTGGACGGACTCGTGGCTGCTGAAAAAAATCTCTCCATGTCCAGGCTTGTTTCAGGCGCATTCAGGCTTCAGCCTGTTTCCATGCTCACCGGCCAGGCCGCCGGCACGATAGCAGCCCTTGCGGCGGCGGCGGATATCCCCCCCGGGAAACTGGACCCGAGGCTTGTGCAGCGGCACCTGCTGGAGGCAGGAAGCGCACTGTCACTTTGCGAGTACAACGACGTGCCCCGCGAACATCCATTCTGGCCCGGAGTGCAAATGTCGAACCTTTACGGGTGGATCACACCTGAAGAACTGCCTTCAGCGCCGTCGGCGAAAATCGACGATATCTACAATAACCGCCTGGTGACCGCCCGTCTTTTCGGACTGGATAAGGGTACTTTCGGCGTTGACACTCCCCTGACGGGTAATGAGTCGGAGAACCTTTTCCGCAGGGCTTTCTCCGAACCCGGAGACCCCGTTCCGTTCCTGACGCCTGGTGCAGGAAGCACCGCTTTTGTGACGAGGAGGGATTTCTGCTCGGCTCTCGCCCATATTCTGGGGTTCCGGGCAGGACAGAAACAATATGCGTCCCGATATGCAGATATACCATCAGGGTCCGGATTTTTTGCCCAGGTACATTTTCTCGCAGAGAAAGGAGTCCTTGACAGGGTTGCACGGGGAGGGATCTTTCTGCCCGAATCCTTTGTTACCAAGGGCTCGGCTGCGGATATGATGATGCGGGCGGTCACTGCGATGAAAGGGGAATAGCCGGCATGAAATGCCATCTTTGCGAAACAAAAGGATGTTCGAAAGGCGATCCGTGCATCAGCTTCGACAGTCTGGAACTCTACCAGGGGGAAGACCTCCGTCTTCTCAAGACTGCCTCGGATGTTGAGGCCCTCTATTACTGCACCCTTAACCGCCTTGAGGAAATCATGGAATTTTCCCGGAGGATGGGATACAAAAAACTGGGAATAGCGTTCTGCATCGGGTTCAGGGGCGAGGCGGAGATGCTCGGAAAAATCCTGTCGGAGGAGTTCGAGGTATATTCTGCCTGCTGCAAGGTCTCGGCCATGAAAAAGGATGACATAGGCGCTGTGCGGCGCCCGTGGATAGGGGAAATTTCCTGCAATCCTGCGGAGCAGGCCAGGGTACTGGATTCCGCCGGATGCCAGTTTAACATCGTTCTGGGGCTGTGTGTCGGGCATGACAGCCTGTTCTACCGCCATTCAAAAGCGCCGGTCACCACGTTTGTCGTCAAGGACCGGGTGCTGGGTCATAATCCGGTCTCGGTGCTGTACAGCCAGTATCTCAGGAAGAACCTGAAGCGGGTTCCTGAGGAACGGATGAAATAAGGCTCTTTTTGCTTCCGGCGGCACGGTGGAGGGGGAGAAACTGCTGATGATTTTAATGATCCGCAAAAAAATGTGAGCTTTTCGCTGTCAAGAGACAGGGAAAATGTCACCCCCTGTCCTTCTTTCTTTATGAAACACGAACACCATAAATACTCCCGATAAAATCATCATCGTAAGCTTCCAACGGATCCGGATCATCATAAACAGGCCTC
>JAAYJB010000046.1 GCA_012523155.1 Synergistaceae bacterium
ACGGCGCTCGTCGAGTTTTGGCAGTTCGATGGATATGACGGGCTTTCCCGCCTTGGCGATCGCAGCGGCAGTGGAAAGAGCCTCATACCGCCGCAGGGAGTTCATGGACTGGCCGAACAGGTACGAGAGGGAGACCAGGGATTTCTCCTCGGTCTCAGGGATGACGATCTCCTCGGCGGGGTCACCGACGGTCATGACCGTGAAAAGCTTGTCGTCGGGGCCTTCGGTGTAGAGCTGTATCTGTGAATGCTGGTCGATGGCGCCGAGCGCACGGACAGGAGTGGATCCCATCCCGTTCTTTCCGAGGCTTTCGCCCCAGAGCTGGGCAAACCATTCGCAGAAGCGTTCGAGGGCATCCTCGTAGGGCATAAGGACGGTCATGTTCCGTCCCTGGCGGTAATGGACCACGGAAAGCGCCGCCATGAGGCGGGCAGGATTGTCAAAAACAGAGTCCCTGGTGTCGAGCTTCTCCTCCATCTCCGCTGCGCCCTGGAGCAGTTTCCGGGCCGAGATCCCCATGGCGCAGGCCGAGAGAAGGCCCACGGGCGAAAGGACGGAGAAGCGCCCTCCCACGTCAGCCGGAAGAACGAGACTGCGGCATCCTATCTCGTCGGCAAAAGGACGAAGGACCCCTTTCTCCTCGTCGGTAATGACCACAACATGCCCGGCGGCGTTTTTCGGGCCGAGATCGACCTTGAGGCGGTCCCAGAAGAACAGGAAATTCGCCATTGTCTCCGCCGTGCTGCCGGACTTGCTGATAACGATGAAAACCGTCTTTTCCGGATCGATGAGATTCCATATCATGCGGTTGTCCGCCGGGTCGACGTTATCCGCCATATAGAACCGCGGCCCTTCGCGCTTCGAGGCCGCCATTTCATTCCAGTACGGGGGCAGAAGCGCTCCGTGAAGCATGAGGTTCCCGAGCGCGGAACCTCCAATTCCGACCTGGACGATGGCGTCAAATCCCGAGATCCACTTCGCCGTCTCCTCCACGTCAGAAATGTCCCGTCCGGGCAGGGAGAGCCAGCCGAAACCATCCCGTCCCTCTGCCGCCGATTCCTTAAGCCAGGAATCGCCTCTTTTCAGTATTTCGCCGTACACTTCGATCGCCTGCAGATCAACGGCGCCGGACGGAACAAGCGCCTCTCCGCCACTCACAGCCATACCGTAAGAAAACCTGAGCAGTTCAGAACCCGTTTCAGATCCTCGAGGCACAATATCAACCCCTTCCTGAAAGACTGAAATTGTTTGCTCTACTCCCCCTGGCTCTTGATCTCAGCGTCGATGGCCTCCGGATTGTACCCTATAATGTACTTTTCACCGATCTGTGTCACCGGTACACCCATCTGGCCGGTTTTCTTCACCATCTCCATTGCCGCTTCCCGGTTCGCCGAAACATCGACGGTCTCGAATTCGACCCCCTTGTTCTGCAGGTATTCCTTGACCTTTGTGCACCATGGGCATGTCTTCGTTGAAAATACTTTTATCATATTGCAACACCTCCGTTGAAATATATACCCTAATAGGGTATATATCAAAAAATCTTTTCAGTCAAGTTGATTATATAACGGATTCGACC
>JAAYJB010000047.1 GCA_012523155.1 Synergistaceae bacterium
CTAGTGCCGTAATCGCTATTCGTTTCATATTTCAAACCTCCCCTTTTCTTCAACGAGCGGCTTCAACACATATCGGAAACCAACTCTTCATTCAGGCAGCGATTCCTTCCACGTGAGGAACTAAGCGCTTTTTGACCTCCTTTCCTAAAATTGAGAAAAAAGAACGGATAAAAAAGTCGAAGAGACAGCAAAAATACGGGGGGAATGAAGGTAAAACAACATATAGATATGTGTTCGGAAGTTTTTACTTCATCAATGGTAGATGCAAATTTCCGTCTTGTCAATTTGTATGCTGAATTGTATGCTGAATTGTTTCTTATCAAATGGACCATTTGGAAATGTGTATTAACTGAAAGTGCATTCCTGATTTAAAGAGGGCTTTATTCATACGTGCCGAACATTTTTGTAATAGGTTAACAGAAGTTTTAATATTTTTTACATGGACATGCTATTCATATTTTTTCCCTTTATGGATGATCCAACCCGGAGTATGGCGTCCGGCAGGATCATGGTGGGTCCAGTGGATTACACCGCCCTGGGGATTCCATTCATACTCGCCATAAAACTCCAATGTGTCACCTGTTTTCAGCGAATCGATCCTCGGAGCGAGGTCGATATTATGTGAAATCAGCAGGGTTTTTCCCGAGGATATGGTGATGATGAAGCGCTGATGCCTACTCCCCTTATTGTCGTCCGGCAAAATTCGTGTTACTGTTCCGTATCCCTCGACCTGAAGGTTACTTTTTTTCCCGGCAATGGCGTGTTCAAGAACTGTCTCTGAAACCTTTTCGAAATTCACCCCGGTTTGATTATTTTCAGTGGACAGCCAACTGCTGTCAATTAACCCGAAATAGGCCGCACCTAGTAAAACCGCGATGAGAAGAAGTTTTTTCATGCTGTACACTTCCTTCCTCTTCCGTTACTGGATATATCCGGATGATTCGAGCCATGCTTTCCACATGACCCGGTAGTTTTCGAGAAGAAAAACAAAAAGCGAAACAACCAGTGGACCCATGAAGAGTCCCAGTATACCCCAGGCTGCAAGTCCGCCGACGACACCGATGAACACGACGAAAAAATGAGTGTTTCCTCCTCCAGAAATAAAGATTGGACGGAGAAAACGGCCTACCATGC
Source organism: Synergistaceae bacterium (assembly GCA_012523155.1). GTDB lineage: Bacteria > Synergistota > Synergistia > Synergistales > Aminobacteriaceae > Aminivibrio. The sequence continues at coordinate 1,135 of JAAYJB010000047.1, forward strand.
TTATAACAAGGGTTCCCCACGCGAGCAATATGATTCCGGCTGTTATGTCAGAAATAGCAAAGAGATATGCCGAGCCTGGAATCCATACAAGGGCTGTTCCAAGAAAAGGAATCATTGCGAAGAAAACCATAAGCGCACCAAAAAGCATCGGGCTGGGGAGGCCTGCGATCCACCACCCTATTCCCCCGACTGCACCCTGCACAAGAGCAGTGAGGATGACACCATAAACTACAGCTCTTAGTATCTGTTTTGCCCGGCTCATAAATATTTCACTTTCAGACGGAGGGAGGGGAATTATTTCCTGTAGAAAACTGATTATTACGTGCCCGTCACGAAGCAGGAAAAAGTTGGCGACCACGATGATTGAAAAATAATAGATGTAGCTGAAGGTGTTTCCGAATGCCTCAACAACATACACAGCTCCCCAGGAAGCACCCTGGCGAACCCATGCTCGAAGAAAAGTGTATCGTTCCATCCAAGGGCGTATTATCTCCACGATCTTTTCTGGAAGGAGGACTGCGAGCGCGCCTTCACCCGAGGTTTCCATTATCGAAATTATCTCCGTCAGGAACTGGTGCAGTCGTGCACCTTCCTTAAACGCAAGGAATATGGCGTAAAAGCAAGGTACAAGAACCAGAAAGACAACAACACACGTTGCCGTTGCAGCTGCTAGATTCGCGGAACGCTGAAAAACTCCCCTTTTCCTTATTCTTTCATAAAGAGGGTACACCGAGAATGCAATGAGTGCCGACCATGAAAGAGGCTTTACGAGGGGCAGGGAAACCTTTCCTGAAAGGTAGGCCAACAGTGCGAAGATCACAAGAAACGGAAGAAACCAGCCATTCCCTTTCTGAACCTTCTTTTCTCCTTTCAAAAGACCAATCACCCGGTTCACCCTCTCTCTTATTTCGGTACGTTTATGTCATTATATCTCCGATAAGCAGGAAAAAGAAAAAGCCTCCGTTCTAAAATCCCGGAGGCCTTTTATTTTGATCGGGAAAAATCCGTTCGATCAAAAAAGTGTCAGGATTAGCCTGGGATGAACCGGATGGCAGTTCCGTAACCTATAATCTCAGCAGCACCGGTGGATACGCTGGTAGTGGAAAGGCGGAAACCGATCACCATGTCGGCGCCTCGTCTTGAGGCTTCGTCTGCGATCCTGTCCATCACGAGGATGACTGACTGGTCTATCATTGCCTTGTAGTGTTTTAACTCTCCGCCGACGGTCCAGTTCCTGATGTTGGACGATACGTCCTGGATAATGGATTTGGATAAACAGCACGAGGACGTGACGCATCCCAGGAAATCATAATTTCTGCCGGGGATGGTATCCACCGTCAGGATGGAAACGGTTTTCTCTTTCATTATTATAGATCTTCTATCCTTCACAATAATCGGGCCCTACTTTCTTCTGAGAAAAAGGAAAATCATGCTTAATGTCATGAGAACTGCACCGAAAATGACGAGAAAACGAGGTATCATCCCCAAGTTTTTGAGATTATCGTACAGAAACTTACCCACAAAGGGAATTTTCCTGCACAGCATGGCAAATTCGAGATGCTCCCTGTCCTTCAGATCCTCGAAAGGATACCCGTCTGCAAGACATTCTATACTGTTCCGTGCAAAATTTTTGCCTACCTCGCCCGATTCTTCGGTTGCATATATATCCCAGAGCGCTATTCCGGGTTTTCCGGCCCTTCTGTAGATGTTTATCAATTCAGCTCTGTCTTCAGGGGGAACAGCCGATTGGTCGCGGGATCTTCCCGAGTTAACTGCCCGAAGGTCGGTGATCTGCAGCAGGTCGAGGATTTCTGTCCGTGACCATGCAGTCCAGAACTCGGTTCCGTATTCTCTTATGAATACTGCCGCAGAACTGGGGAAGAGCGCAAGACTTTCCTCCAAGCTTGCTACAGCTTTTTTATTTCCAAGAAGTTGAACTATTTTCTCTATGTCAGGTTTAAGTATCTCCCAAAGCTTCCTGAAAAGCTCCTTTTTAGGCGCAATTTTCGCCATTGATTCAGGAGAGAGGCCCTTCACCGGAGCTTTCTCCTTTACCAGTGCAAGAAGGCCTATTACTGCCTCCCTGTTTCCGCTTAGGTTCGGAACATAGGCGAGATCCTCGTTGAGAAGATGCCAGTCTATTTCAGTATTCACCCACTCTTCCGATGAAAGGAAATTCTGGGCCCCCAATCTGTCCACACCCTGGAGGAAATCAATTCCGTACATTTTGTATACGTCAAGAAGCCTGGGCCCCATGACCTTTGAGAGGATCCTCAGGTCGTTTCTGTCCGGGGCGGAAATAAGTATGGATTCCAGAACGTCTATAGGTCCCTGTGCCAGAAGGGGACCAAAGGCATCCCACAATATGCCCATTTTCTGAAGCACAGGTTCAAATTCACTGCCCTTTTCGATTTCTTTTGCAACATAGTCCCTGACCGGCTGGGAAAAAGAAAGAATATGAGCACTCTGGATCATGGAAGCTGCCTCTGACTTGCAGATCTTCTCCCAGTTCTTGAGAAGGGATGCGATGTTCCTGTCAATTTCTTCCCTCATAGACAATGATGATCCATCCTCGCTCTTCCACCAGAGTGATTCCGCGTTTATCTCAAGTTTATACTCCTCGTAAAAGGACTTTCGCATCTCCTCTTCCAACCTGTCCCTTGCGCCGGCCATATCGTAGACTTCAAAAGCAAGGAGAAGCCAGCCCACTACTGGAACTATTTTCGAAAGCACCTTCCCTGCGATTTTCATCACCAGGAATTTCATTATCCTGTTGATTATTCTTTTTCCCAGAACGACAAAAGCGATACCAATAAGACCCTTGATCGGAATGGACCCCTGGGAAAAACCGTTTTTCTTCCCCGAAGAGGAAAACGCCATAGACGCTCTCTCGGTATTCGGGATCGGAATGGTGTTGTACACAGGGAGACGCTGCTTCAGGATCCCAAGAAAGGGCTCCCGTATCCGTTCCATGGATTCCTGAAGATGGACCTGCGTTTCAGACTCAAGGCTTTCCAGGATTTCCCGCTGGAAACTCTCACTTACCGAGGAAAGCCGGGGCTGAAGATTTGAAAAAAACAGCTCGACGAGTTTTTCCAAGTCTTCGTTGCTTCCCGCACCGGCCTTTGTCTGTTTCCACCAGATGCTGAAAGTCCCCTCCTCCAGGGGAAGTTTCGTTGCCGCAAGCGCCTTTTCGATATCTGAATAATTCTTTTCGACAATTTTCGTCAGATCGTTCCGTGCCCATGTATCAAGGGCGTTTTTGATTCTCGATCTCTCTGCGTCAACAATACTGGGAAGCTTTTCGATTTCGGCTTCCGCCGTTCGTGCCGCCACCTCGATTTCGAGGAGCATCTGCGCAAGCATGTTTGCCTTTTCCTGGTCCCCGACGTTGGAGGAGGATAGGGCCTGCCGTCCCGGCACGAGAATAAAAAGCATTGTCAAAAACAAGCAGCCCCATTTCATCCCTTTCTTCATTCCCCTGGTACCCCCCGCTCTTTTTTGCCTGAAGCCGATTTATAGTTCAATGTTCGCCTGGTTTTTTCCGTTTACCTTTGACTTGTATAAAGCGATATCCGCCCGTTTCAGCGCATCCGGGTAATCAGTGTCTGTTTCCCTGAAATAGGTGATGCCCATGGAAAGAGAAACCGTCTCCTGTCTGCCACCGAAGGAATGAATTTCTGCGGAAACGGCATCCAGCAGGTTCTGGCATACACGCATAATGTTTTCCGGCTTCAGTCCCCTGTAGAGCAGAAGAAATTCGTCCCCTCCCCACCGGAAAAGATGGTCTGTGGTTCTTATATGTTTGCGGATCACGGTCGCGATCCTTTTTAGAACACGATCCCCCGCATCGTGACCGTACGTGTCGTTGATCCGCTTGAAATCGTCGATATCGAATGTGACGATCGCAGGGTTTCCGGGATCATCAAACCCTCGGGAGAACGCGTTTCTGAGCGCATCTTCACCGGCACGCCTTGAAAGGGCATTGCTGACCGGATCCCTGTTGACCTTCTCTTCCAGCGCATCCATGGAACGTTTGTGGAACCATTTCTCCGAAACAACAACAAGGGCATAGGTAAGAATCAGCAGCAAAACAAGAACAACGATGAAGAGCGTTATCAACTGCAGGATAAGAGTATTGCTTTCAGCTTTTGTTTTGTCTATGTACGGTTGCATGTCATCCATGTAGATCCCAAAGGCAACTATCCAGTTGAAATCTTTATACAGCCTGGCGTAGGTGAGTTTTCTCGATATCGCGTCACAGTTATTCTTTTTGAAAAAATATGTGAAAAAAATTTCCCCGTCTTTTTTTACTCCCTCTAGTTCCTCGAGATACGGAAGGTTGCCCTCGATATCCGTCATTTCCGTGGAGAGGAGCATTCCTTCAGTATCTTTCAGGTTCGGATGGATCCTGCGAATGGCGTAATCGAGGCCTCCTTCGTAGTTCACAACTTCGTTGACCCAAATGTAGGAATCGAAAGGAAAGGTAGATTCATGAATTTCCCGGGCAATTGCTTTTTTCACCAGTCCATTAGAATACTCTTTTGATATTCCGAAGAAGGCACTGTATCTGCCGTAACTCCACGAGCAATGGGCGGCAAATTTCTCCCCTTCGTCAGGAAGGGATGATACAGGCCAGTCGGTCGGAATTCCCCCGGAATCAAAGAGGACTTCTCCAGATCCCACATCCCAGAGCACTGCAGTCCACTTCTCGTCATCAAAGGTTTTTTCAAAAATCGGAACGAACTGCCCGGAGGCACTTTCGGCTATGAAATACAGCTTCCGCTCCGTTTCCTGAACAAGAGCCTCCATACGGGAGGTTTCTTCTTCTCTTCTCTCCTCTATCCTCCGTATCTGATTATTGACTGTGTGCTTCAGGAATGTTTGTTTTATGTCGTTGATTGCTTTTGCAGTATTATCGACATAAATGGTACCGACTTTTTCCGCCAGTGTAAAATAAAACAACCCTGCAGCTATACAAGTAATTGTGATGATAAGAATGCTGAATACCCGGTATTTGTTCTTCATTATAAAAGAAGCCAGCCTTCCGTATGTATTGCCCCGTACCTTTTTTCCCCAACTGAGTAATATTACAACAAACGTCCGGTATTTTTAACCCCGGGTATCAAGACCGATGAAAATCTGCCCTTCAGCCCTGGGGCAAAACACTATGGGATCACCCTGCTGAACAACGCGACTGTTTTATTTCCTGGAAATACCAAGCACAAGGCGCCTGCAGAAATCGAGAAACACTCCGTAGGGTCTTCCCGCCAGGGAAAATGTCAATGACATGAAGCCTGATGAAAGTGCTATCTGTTTCCAGGTGGCACCGGCTGCGAGAAGGACTATTACGTAAAGGGGTACCTGGAAAAGGACAAATGCCAGTGTATCGCCCAGCATCATCTTCCAGGGACTGGACCTGTTGATTCCGAAAAAAAGAAAGAGCCTGTCCCTGAACCAGCCGTAGGGTCTTCCAGTAATAAGATTGACGGGAACCGCCGCGATCCTCGCTTTTACTGACTGGATAAAAGTAAGCTTCGCAATGAAGATCTCAATTGACATGCACATAGCCGTGGAAAAAATGATCATAGCCGTTATGTCTGCCACAAGGAGGCTGAGCCTCTTCTTTTTGTTTTCCTTTTCGCAGTTCGAATCCGACAAGAATCTCACCTGCCCGGGCAAATTTTATCAGGCTGTTCTTTCCATGAATGCAATACAGGCACATTATCTGCATATTTATGTAAAGCTTACCACTCTGCAGGATTTTTCGCCCGTTGAAAAGAATGAATCGTATGATATCGAGTTTCATTTCGACCGAAATACTGACTTTCAAAGATAATAAGGATGTTGTAATTTTCCGATTCAATAGTATATTTATCCAACAGTCCATCAGTATTTTACAGTCGGAAGAAAGATTTCGTTTCCCCTTGATACAGCATACGGCAATGAGAAAAATTTTTTACCCTTCTATCGACATCTTCCTTCTAATTTCTTCAATACTCGAGCTGGTCTCAGGTAATTCAAAAGATTTTTGGCAGTCCTGCAACAAGTGTTGTGAAGAAAAGGGGTGATAAAAAAGAGATTCCCGGGAATAACTATTTACTTGTGCGGTGGGGGCATTTCGGATCTTTTCTTTGAATAACAGAAGGAGGTAGCAGAATGAGAAAGGTGTGCAGATCCTGGGCACTGATAATGATTGTTATCCTTCTTGCATCGCCTGCTTTGGGTGTTGAGGCCGGAAAAATGACTCCGGAAAAAGAAACCGCCGTAAAATGGCTGGACACCCATGCTGCAGTGGGTGCTGAAACAGCAACATATATATGGCACAATCCTGAGCTGGGACTCGGTGAACACAAAAGTTCCGCGATCTTACAGGAAATGCTGAAAGAAGCAGGATTCAAGGTCGAATCAGGAACAGCCGGAATGGAAACAGCTTTCGTAGCCAGCTGGGGTGCGGGCAAACCTGTGATAGGAATTCATGCCGAATACGACGCTCTTCCGGGTCTTTCACAGGCTGCGGGAGTAGCAGAAGAAAAGATTCTCGTCGAAGGGTGTCCCGGGCATGGATGCGGGCACAACCTGTTCGGAACATACAGTTCGATGGCGGCCATAGCCATCAAAAAAGCAATGGAAGAACACGGGATCAAAGGAACAGTAAAACTATACGGAACTCCTTCAGAAGAGACACTTGTCGGCAAGGCATTCTTCGTAAAGGAAGGCATTTACAAAGACGCTGACGCGGTGCTTTCGTGGCATCCGGGAACTGAGAACTCGGTTTCCTACGCATCATCACTGGCCATGGATAATTTCAAGGTACGATTCCATGGGAAAGCGTCCCATGCCGCATCTGCACCATGGGCGGGAAGAAGCGCTCTCGATGCCGTGGAGCTGATGAACATTGGAATGAATTACATGAGAGAACACGTCCGCCCGGAGTCGAGGATCATGTACTGCATACCCGACGGAGGGAAGGCACCAAACGTTGTTCCTCCATATTCCGAAGTATGGTATTTTATCAGGGCTCCCCAATACAAGATGGTGAAGGAGATCGTTGACTGGTCGAAAAAAGTGGCCGAAGGAGCCGCGCTCATGACCCAGACCCGCATGGAGTTCGTTCCCATAACCGCCGTATGGCAGTATCTTCCCAACCAGGCCCTCGCAAAAGTGGGATTCGCCAATGCTCTACTTATAGGTACTCCCCCGTTTACCGATGAGGATGAGAAGATAGCCGAACCTTTTTCGAAGAGCCTGAAGGAAGAAAAAGGTCCTTTCCTTTCCCGGGAGTTCAAGAAGTTTGAGTACAATAAGCCTTTTTCATGGGCTACGGGAGGAGGCTCCATAGACGAGGCAAATACCAGCTGGGTCGTTCCAATGGTACGTTTCACCGGCTCCACTCTTGCCAAGGGGACTCCGGGTCATTCATGGCAGTCGGTGGCTCAGAATATCCTGCAGCCTGCCTTCAAGGCAAGTCTTACAGTATCCAAGTACATGGCGGCTACCGCGCTGGACCTTTTCGCCGATCCGATGTTGCTTGAGGCCGCCTTGACGGAGCTAAAGACTTCGAACGAAAAGCACGGGCCATTCGTCGACCCTGTTAAGGGTGTCGATCTCCCTTCTTTCAAGCTCATGCACAATGTGGAAGAATCCCAAGTTCCCGTTCAGACAAAGGGTGACATGCCTCTTCCCGACTTTTCAACTTTGAAATAAATCTTCGAAACCGGGGTTTAAACTAACCATCAAGCCGCCTGACCGGAATCAGTTTTCTCCGTAAGGCGGCTTTTTTTCTGGAATTCCTTCGTTCTTGAGAGGTAAAAAGTCTGTTCAATGAGTCTAAACCCTTATTTAGCCTATTTTGATTGACAAAAATAATCGAAACTCCTACTATTTTTTACAGACAACAAAAAAACGGCTGTCCAAAAAACCCGCGACTTTCACCCGGAGGAGGACTGAAGGGGGGAAATGCAGAAAAAGCCGCCGGGTC
>JAAYJB010000311.1 GCA_012523155.1 Synergistaceae bacterium
TGCTACGCCGCCTATTCCATAAACGGTGTCGCCGCACTGCACACGGATATCATCAAGGCGGAAACCCTTCATGACTGGCACGAAATCTGGCCGGAAAAGTTCAACAACAAGACCAACGGAGTTACGCCCCGCAGATGGCTGAGACAATGCAACCCGAGGCTCTCCGCCCTTCTGACAGATCTCCTCGGAAGCGATGCCTGGGTCAAGGACCTCGGTCTCCTTGCCGGCCTGGAGCACTATGCGGGCGATGAGCGCGTGCTCGACCGGCTGACCGCCATAAAGAAAGAGAACAAACAGGATCTCGCCGAATTCATCTACAGAACCGAAGGCATCAAGGTTTCCCCTGAAGCGATATTCGATGTTCAGGTCAAACGACTGCACGAGTACAAGAGACAGCTCATGAACGCTCTCTACATCCTCGACCTGTATTTCAGGATCAGGGAAAACCCGGGAGGAGATTTTGTCCCGATGGTCATGATTTTCGGAGCAAAGTCTGCCCCGGGATACGAGCGGGCGAAGGCCATCATAAAGCTTATTAACGAGATAGCGAAGCTGGTCAATTCCGACCCTGTAATCGGAGACAGGCTCAAAGTCGTCTTCCTTCAGAATTACAATGTCTCAATGGCGGAACGGATTTTCCCAGCCTCCGACATATCCGAGCAGATCTCAACCGCGGGAAAAGAAGCATCGGGCACCGGCAACATGAAGTTCATGATGAACGGTGCGCTGACACTCGGTACATTCGACGGGGCCAACGTGGAGATCGTCGAGGCAGTAGGTACGGAGAACGCCTATATCTTCGGCGTGAGGTACGAGGATATGGCTGCCGCGAAAGCGAATTACGACCCGTACGGACATTACGAAAAAGTCCCCGGGCTGAAGCGGGTCATCGACGCCATGACCGACGGGACGCTCAACGACAGCAATACTGGCAAATTCAAGGAACTTGCGGCGAGCCTCCTTACCGGAAGCCAGTGGGATCCATCCGATGTCTATTATGTACTCGGGGACTTCGCGGATTACAGGGCTACCAGGGACAGGATGGCGGAAGATTACCGAAATCAGCGGGAGTGGGCCGCAAAATGCTGGAAAAATATCACGCTTTCCGGCCGTTTCAGCTCCGACCGCACGATCAAGGCCTACTCATCAGAAATCTGGCGCATAGAACCCATCTCCTGCGCCGGAGAATGACGGAGTAAACGACAGAAATCCGGAGGTGGACGGAATGCAGCCTGAAAACAGCGGACAGATCCCGGGATCCGGAATTTCCGGTGAATTTGTAATGGGGGCTAAAATTTTCTACACCCCCCTGGACGAGGTTGAAGGGTACAGCGTACGGCCCGGTTTTTTTCTCGAAAACGGTGCCGTGGCCTTCCCCGGAGGTGTAAGCTTTACCGTTTATTCACGATATGCCGAATCGGTAACACTACTCCTGTTCAAATTTGACGAAGCTGAACCATTCGCCAGGATCCCTTTTCCCGAAGACTACCATATCGGGAATGTGTACTCCATGATAGTCTTCGGGTTGGATATCACCGACTTTGAATACGCTTTCAGCGTGGACGGTCCCTATGATCCCGCGGAGGGACATATTTTCGATCCCGGCCAGTACCTGATCGACCCTTACGGCAAGGCGGTAACCGGCCAGAGCGTCTGGGGAGAAAAACCCTTCGAAGGATACCGCTATCGCTCAAGGGCTACGGTAAGTACCTTTGACTGGGGAAAGGCTGCGGCCCCGAAGATCCCCATGGACGATTCCATAATCTACGAACTTCACGTTCGGGGCTTCACCAGGCACCATTCCTCAGGGGTCGAAAATCCCGGGACTTTTGCCGGGCTTCTGGAAAAGATTCCGTACCTGAGGGAACTGGGCATCACCTGTGTCGAACTGATGCCCGTATTCGAGTTTGACGAGTTGAGCGGAAGCAGGGAGTACGAGGGGAACGTGCTCCTTGATTACTGGGGCTACAA
>JAAYJB010000312.1 GCA_012523155.1 Synergistaceae bacterium
AAAAAAGGAGAGTAGGCTTTCCGCCTGCTCTCCTTCCCTTAAAAACGCTGTCCTAGACTGTGCTGTATTCGATGCCGCTTACCTTGGAGAGTTCGGCAAGTTTTTTTGGCTTGTGTATGCTGTCCACGTACCGGATGGTACCGCTCTTGGATCTCATGACCATGGAACTCGTGTGGATTTCCTTTCCTTCATACCGGACTCCCTTGAGGAAATCACCGTCGGTCACACCTGTTGCCGCAAAGAAGACATTGTCACTTTTCACGAGATCATTTATGGTGAGCACCTGGTCAAGATCGAGACCCCGCTTTTTGCTCTCTTCTATGTCATCGTCGTTTCTCGGCCATAGTTTGCACTGCATGTTTCCTCCGAGGCATTTTATCGCACATGCCGTAATGACTGCTTCAGGTGAGCCTCCGATACCCATGAGAATGTCCGCGCCGCCGCTCTCCTTGCACGTGAGCAGGGCTCCTCCGATGTCACCGTCAGGGATCAGCTTTATCCTTGCTCCGACACTCCTGATCCGATTTTTTAGGTCTTCATGTCTCGGCCGGTCAAGCACGACCACGGTGATATCATCGAGGGCCTTTTTTGTTTTTTCAGCCACGCGTGCGATATTTTCTTCAGGGGTAAGGTTGATGTCGATCGAATCAGCAGCTTCCGGGCCTACTACCAGCTTGTTCATGTAGTAGATGTTCTTCGGGTTGAACATGGTGCCCTTTTCCGCCAGGGCGACGACGCTGATGGCTCCCGTAAGCCCTAGTGCTGTAAGGCGGGTGCCGTCAATGGGGTCCACAGCGATGTCGACTTCCGGCCGATCCTCGGCACCGAGATGCTCTCCGTTGTAAAGCATGGGGGCCTCGTCCTTTTCGCCTTCTCCTATCACCACAACTCCGGACATGCTCACCGTGTTGAGAATATACCTGAGGGCATTGACTGCAGCTCCATCGACCGCATTTTTGTCGCCCCTTCCCATCCAGCGGCCCGCAGCCATAGCGGCTGCCTCGGTCGCTCTTACGAGCTCAAGCGCAAGGTTTCTGTCAGCAGCAAACATAATATCTCCTCCCGAATAGGTTATATGTTGCCCTGTTCCTTGTGAAACCGCAAAAAAATCTCATCGACCCAGCGAAAATAATGATCCGGTTCAAAAAGGGAAAGTAAATCACTCTCCGGAATTCTTGAAGATATCCTCTCATCCTCCCGGAGAAGCTCGGAAAAGGTGCGGCTGCTGTTCCAGCATTTCATGGCGTTTTCCTGGACTATTGCATAAGCCTCTTCGCGAAGAAGGCCGAAACGTTCAACGAGGTCAAGCAGAACTCTCTGACTGTAAACGAGACCTCGTGTCATATCTAGATTCTCTCTCATTTTTGATGAATTGACAACCATATTTTTCACAATATGTGACATTTTTGAGAGCATGTAGGTTATCAGGTGAAAGGCGTCAGGCCAGATGACCCTCTCTGCCGAGGAATGGCTTATGTCTCTCTCATGCCAGAGCGTCATGTTTTCCATCGCTGTCAGTGCATACCCTCTCAAAAGCCTGCTCATGCCGGAAATCCGCTCGCAGAGAATTGGATTCCGTTTATGGGGCATGGCACTTGATCCTTTTTGCGTGGCTCCGAACGGTTCAAGCACCTCCATGACTTCTGTCCTCTGGAGATGGCGTATTTCCGTGGCGAACCTGTCGAGAGCTCCCCCCAGGAGTGCAATGGTGTTCATCACGCAGCTGTGGCGGTCACGCTGAAGGATCTGGGTCGACACAAGGGCAGGTTTCAGTCCTAAAAGTTCACAGACACGCTTCTCCACTTCTGGTTCACAGTGAGCATAGGTTCCAACTGCGCCGGAAATCTTGCCGCAGCTTATCTGTTCCCCGGCCAGATCAAGTCTTTCAAGGTCCCGTTGAAGCTGGTAGAACCAGTTGAGCAGCTTCAGGCCGAATGTCGTGGGTTCACCGTGTATCCCGTGGGTTCTTCCCGCACAGGAGGTATACTTGAACTCATCGGCTCGGAGCAGTATGGCTTCCATAAGCTCTTCGGTCTTTTCCCTCACGATCCCGAGGGACCTTTTGAGGGATAGAGAGGATGCGGTATCGATCACATCGCTGCTGGTGAGCCCAAGGTGGATATACCGGCCATTTTCTCCCACTGTTTCAGCGACAGCAGAAACAAAGGCAATAACGTCGTGGTGTACGCGGGCCTCGATTTCGTCAATTCGTGCAACATCGAAGGAGGCCTTTGAACTGATCTCTTCGTATGCGTCCGCCGGAATGACGCCTTTTTCCATCCAGACCCTGCAAACTGCCAGCTCCACTTCAAGCCAGGCACGGAATTTGTTCTCCTCGCTCCAGATCTCCGTCATTTCTTTCGTCTGGTACCTTCCGATCATCCGCAGCTCCTCCTCGATTGCGTTTCTTTGATCCATTGTTCCCTGGCGGCCGACAGGAATTCATCGTAGGTTCCGGCGGCAAAGTCAGGGAATGTATAGTCAAAGGCCTGCCATTTCCTGAACCTGAAGCGCAGAGTCACCTCCGCGTGTATTCCTTCACCCAGGTATATCCTGTGGGCATGGTCTTTAGTCGATGCCAGGACCAGGCGTGCACCATTCACGTATCCTGGGTCGATGTTCACCGCCCTGGGCGATCGGCTTCGTTCTTCCACCAGGCATGATGCTTTTTTCCACCGCGGCAGATCGGCTCCGTCCCTGATGCCGGTAAAGGAAATAAACCGCCTGAAAAGAACGGGAGAAATATCCCTGTAATAGTCCGTGATATTGAATTCATAAGGC